>NZ_JBHYUU010000253.1:0-9643 GCF_042749955.1 Kitasatospora sp. NPDC059462
AGCAGCGGCCGTTGGGGCTGCGGCTGCCGCGGCCGCAGCCGCAGCCCCGGCTGCAGCCGCCGCAGCCGCCACGGCGTTGGGGGCGGCGGCTGCGGCCGCCGGGTTGGGTGGTGGCGCGTTGGCACCCGGGTTCGCGGCGGCGGGGTTGGCGGCGCCGGCCGCCGCCGGAGGGACCGCCGCGGTGCCCGCACCGGCCGGAGCCGGAGCCGGGGCCTCGCCCTCGTACTCGCCGGGGGCGTCGGCGGCGACCGGGCGGGGCGGCAGCGGGCGGCCGTCCTGGCCGACCGCGCCGTCGACCGCCAGGCCTTCGGCCCTCGCCAGGGCGGTGTGCCGACCGGGCACGGCCTGCCCGGAGGCGGCGCAGTCCAGTGGGTGGCCCGGTTCCAGCAGGCCGCCCGCGGCCTGTCCGGTACAGCTGACCGGCCCCACCCCCGGGAGGTGGTCCACCACGCTGACCGAACTGATCGGCGAATCCCCGACGGCGTCGACCCGGTATCGCAGCCGGACGTCGCCGCCGACCACCATCGGCAGGAAGGGAGCGGCTCCAAAGCGCACCTGAGCAAAGGTCAGGCTCCGGCGCGGTGCGGAACGGGCGGAGCGAACCACCACACCCGTGCCCGTGGGAACACCGACACGGGCCAGGGTGATCCCGGCGACCAGCCCCTGGTAGCCGGCCTCCGCGGTCGCGACGGCCGTCGGCATGCCCTTCGGGGCGGTCGCCTCGGCCCGGACCGCGGTCCGCTGCCGTCCGCTGAGGGCCGGCAGAGCGGCCGAGCACTCGACCACGCCCAACGGCGGGAGGGCGAAGGGCTGCTGGTTCCCGCAGACCACCGCCGCCCCGGAGACCTGGGCGTCGGTCACGGTCGAGACGGTGAGCGGATACTCGGCCTGGTTCGTCAACCGGTAGACGCGGAGCAGCTGTTCGTCGGCGCGCACCCGGACGTCGACACCGGTGGCGCCGTTGGTGCGGGCCTCCAGCCGGATCGCTCCCCGGGCCTCGCCGCCCGCCGGACGGAGTGCCGACGCCCGGAGAGCGTGGGCCGAACCGGCCGGGGCCGGGGCGAGGAGAAGCAGGAGGAGAAGAGAAAGAAGGGGGGAGGCGACGGCGCGGGGGAACGGACGGCAGGGAGGACGGCGTGGGGAACGACTCGGCGGCGAGGCTGGCCCAACGATCACCTTGTCATTCTTTGCCGCACCCCCACGGCGGAGCGGGCGGCACCGCGCGCCGTCGGCATGGATGACACGTTCGGCCCACACCACCCCGCCCGTCCGACCGGCGGGCCCGCAGACTCGCGGACCCGCATGGTCGGGAGTCGCGATCCCGCCGAAGTCGCCGACCGACCGTCACCCCGCGCCGGTGTCCGGCATGATGATCGCCGTGAACACCGAGATGCTGATAGACACCTGGCGACGAATCCTCACCGACTCCCGCAAGTCATGGGTGTTGTTCGAACACGGCACTTGTGTCGTGCTGACGGCCCCGAGCGGGGAGCTTGCCGAACAGGCCACCGCTCTGCTGAAGGAGTTCGGCCCCGTGCACGCCGGGTCGTCGTCGGGAGACTTCGGGGTGACCGACCTCAAGGACGCCGACGGTTGGATCGTCACCGGCCACCACAACGACATCCTCACCTACGTCGGCCTCGATGAGTCCCAGGAGCTTCCGGAGATCGCGGTCGGACTGTTCGGTCGCTCCAAGCGTCATCGGGACGGCACCGAGCTTCACGTCGTCCACGTCGAGGACAAGCGAGGCTCAGCGGACCCGGAGTGAGCAACCGGACGATGCGGCCGACGGGGCACGGTCGGCCGCTTCCGCTCCGGGGGGGGACGGCCGGGCGGCGTGCGACGCTCCGGGAGGGAGGGCCGGAACGGGAGGTCGGAAGCGGACCAGCCGTCAGGGGATCACGATCACGGGGCGGTTGGCGCGGCGGGCGAGGCGGCCGGAGACCGTGCCGAAGATCTTGCCGAGCAGGCCGTGGGTCGTGCCGACCACGATCGCGTCGGCGGCGAACTCGCGGCCGACCTCCTCGATCTCGTGGCAGATGTCGCCGCCCCGCTCGACCAGGATCCAGGGCACCCCGGCGAGGAAGTCCGCACAGGCGAGTTCCAGGCCGAGCACCTCCGTCCGGTGGTCGGGGAGGTCGACGAAGACCGGCGGCTCGCAGCCCGCCCAGACGGTGGCGGGCAGGCGGTTGGCCACGTGCACGATCACCAGGCCGCACTGGGAGCGGCGGGCCATGCCCACCGCGTAGGCGAGCGCTCGCTCACTGGACAGCGAGCCGTCGAAGCCGACCACCACGCCGTGCTGGAAGGCGGGGTCGCAGGCCCCGGCGGGTGCCTCGCGGTCCACCGGTTCGCCCGCCGCACCGGGCAGGTCGGAGGCGCTCGGACGCTCGGCGCCCGGTCCCGGCCGGCCCGTCACCGGGGGCTCCGGGGCATCGGGGCGCCGTTCGTCGCGCCGCTGGCGTGCGCCTGAGCCGGAGCGGCCACGGCGCACGAGGTGGCGAAGGGGGCGGGTGAGACCACCGCCCCGGGCGTCCTCGTCCGGTTCGACCGGCGGGGAGGGCTCAGAACCAGCCATGGCACAAGGCTCTTCGAAGGAGATGGGCCGACAGGAGAGGACAACGCTGCCCGGGCGGCAGGCCCGCCCACGGGAAGACGTCGGTCTGCGCCGAGCACCACCGTTTGTGACCTGTTCCTTTCAGAGTACGACGGGCCGGACACGCAGCCCAGCCGCGCGGCCCCGGGGCGGCACTCTTCCCGCGAACGAGGGATGCGCGCGCCACTGCGGCGCGCCCCCGTCCGGGCGCGGAAGCGCCCCTCCGGCGTGGGAGGTTCCCTGGAGCTTGACGGAGCGGGCCGGGTGGCGCAACAGCTCTCCGGGACACCGTGACCGGACTGTCATGGATCGATGACGATCCGTTGCGGACGGTCACCGGGCAGTGAGACGAGCAGGGGGGAGACCAGTGGGGCGGGCGGTGCGCCGCCGACCGGCACCCGTTTCAGCCAAGGGGCACCGGTTCGGGACGCCGTCTGGCATTTGCCAGGTGCATAGGCCCGACCGCTGGCACCATGCGAGACATGCCCCTGCTCCTGCTCGACCTCGACAACACGCTGCTCCCCAGGGACGCCGCATTCCGGGCCTGGGCTCAGGATTTTCTGACCGAACGGGCGCTGCCGCCCGCAGACGTCGACTGGCTCGTCACCATCGACGGCGGCGGCTACGTACCGCGCAGCACCGTACTGTCCGCCGCCCGGCGCCGCTACGGCCTCGACGAGTCGCTCGACCGGCTGCTCGCCCACTACCGGCACGGCATCAACTCCTACATCAACTGCCCGGCGCGCAACATCGACGCGCTGCGGGCGGCGCGCGCGGCCGGGTGGACGCTCGGCATCGTCAGCAACGGCAGCACCGGTCCCCAGCTGGAGAAGATCCGCCGCACCGGCCTCGGGCCGATGGTCGACGGCTGGGTGATCTCCGAGGAGGCCGACTGCCTCAAGCCGGACCCGTTGATCTTCGAGATCGCGGCCCGGCGCTGCGGCGTCACACCGACCGGGGACTGGGCCGCGCACACCTGGATGATCGGCGACCACGCCCCCGCGGACATCGCCGGTGCCGAGCTGGCCGGGCTGCGCAGCGTCTGGCTGCACCACGGCCGCCCGTGGGCCGAGCCCGCCTACCGGCCGACGTTCAAGGCGGCCGGCCTGCCGGAGGCCGTCGGGCAGGTGCTGGCCGCCCGCGGTGCTCCGGCGCCCCGGCGGGAGGCCCGGGCGGGAACCGCTCCCGCCGCGCGCCGTTCCGTCGTCGGCGGCGGCGTGGCGCTCGCGCGCCTGTCGGGGCCGGCGGGCGGTGCGGGCCATCCGCGCACCCACGAGCGCGGGCCCGCCGGTGTCCGGGCGGCAGCCGTTCCCGGGGCGATCTGCGGGACGGGAGCGATCGGGGCGCAGTCCGGCCCCGGCGCGGAGCGGCGGGCGGCGGCGCCGGGCGTCCCGCGCGACGGCGCCCCGCTGCGGCCGTACGCCGCCGAGGGTGGACACGCGCCTTCGACCGCGCACACCACCGGCAGTGCTTCAACCGTCGCCGATGCGGGACAGACTGTCCGAAACCGGTCCGACGGGTTTGCCGGGGATGCCGCCACCCTTCCCGCAGTGGCGGAACCCCTGGGCGCGCTCCCGGCGCGGCCGGACTTCGCAGTACCGCAGCGACCGGCCCGGGCCGGGTAGCGGACTTCGGGCCGGGCCCGAGCGAAGTCCGGGCCCACGCGAAGTCCGGGCCCGCGCGGAAGCCGGTCTCGCGCAGAGCCAGGCCCGAACGCCAGGCCGCGCGCAAGCCGGGCGGCCGCGCATCGCGGGAGACGACGCCCGCCGTGCGCGGCCGTCGCGTCCGGCGAGCACCGACGAGGACACCCGATCCGGCGGCAGCCGGTCGGGCCGGAGCATCCGGCAGCGGCCCGGTCGACTCACCCACCGTCAGCGGCGCCGCCGCGCAAGGCCCGTCGCCGCACGGACGTGATCGCACCGTTCGAATCCGGGTCGTTCATCGTGCAACCATTTCATCGCCCTCGGCGTCGTCAGTTCCGGGCCCGGCGACGCCGGTTCGGGCTCCGCCCACGCGTCACGCCCCGTCCGGTCGGCGCGGTTCGACGGCCCGCCGGCCGTCCCGACCGGGGCCTGCGCCCACGCCCCAAGGGGCCGGGCATCGCCGTTGGCCGGTTAGGGCCGGCCGGGGATCTCCCCGGGAGAACGGCGGCATGAGGCCACCGAGCACCCTTCCCGGGCCCCGGCACTGGCCGGATGAAGCCTGGGAGGCGCACGCCGTGCGGCCGTGCGCCCTCGCGTGCACCGGCTATTTTCAGTCAATCTCGCGCAGCTCCCCCGCCCTTGGGCAAATCCGCAGCCCAGGCGCACCGGCCGGGCACCTCCGAGCCGGACGTCCCAGGACCCGTCCCGCGACAACCAGCCACCGTTGCCCCGGCCCCCTTCCCAGAAGGGTCGACGGCTGCCACGCTTCGTGATCGAATGCATCACGCCAAATTGCCATGTCGACATAGCGTCGGATGGTGAACTTGTCACAACGGCAACGGTCCACCCGATAGATTCGATCTTGGCCAGCAGTGCCGCACGACCACACCACACCACCGAGGGGGCTTGAGCGCCTTGAGCAGGGTGAGCAGGAGCGACGCGGGTCCTGACAGCGGCCAGGCCGTGGCCGGCATCGCGGGTCGTTCCGCGAGAAGCGCCGGCTCCCAGGCCTCCACCGCCAACACCCGTCACTCCGGCACCGCCTCGTACCCCTCCTATTCCCCTGCGGCCCCGTCCGCCCCGGGAGTCCCGTCGGCACCGGGAGCCCCGGCCGGCCCGGGCGCCCCACCGGGCACGGGGACCCCGGCCTTCCCGGCCGCCCCGGAGCACGGTGGACGCCCCGTCAGCCGACCGGCCGTCAGCCATTCCGGGGGGTACGGCAGCGGCTCGGACGGCCGGGTCGGAGCGTCGGTTACCGGCCATTCCGGGGGGCACCCGGGCGGCCATTCCGGACCGGACGGGTTCACGGCCTTCGCCGCCGGACCGTCCGCCGCCGCCTTCGCCCCGGGTGCCCCCGGAAACGGCCTCGGACCCGCCCTCCCCGGGCTGTCCGGCCCCGTGTCCGCCGGCGGTCTCCCCGCGGGACCGCTCGGCCTCGGCGCCGTCGGGCACGGCGCCGGCGGACACGGCCCGGCGATGCACGGCCCCGGCGGCCACGGCGGTCCCGCCACCGGTCTCAACGGCTCCTCGGCGCCCGTGATGGCCGCCGCGCCCCGCAAGCTCTCCGGCCGCCGCCGCCGCGAGACCGTCGCCGTCCTGATCTTCGGCGGCGCACCGATCTTCGAGAGCTCGATCCCGCTCTCGGTCTTCGGCGTCGACCGCCAGGACGCCGGGGTGCCGCGCTACCGGCTGCTGGTCTGCGCCGGCGAGGAGGGCCCGCTCGCCACCACCGGCGGCCTCACCCTCTCCGCCCCGTACGGGCTGGAGGCGCTGGCCCGGGCCGGCACGATCGTGGTCCCGGCCTGGCGCTCGATCTCCCAGCCGCCGCCGGTCGAGGCGATCACCGCACTGCGCAAGGCGCACCACGAGGGTGCGCGGATCATCGGCCTGTGCACCGGCGCGTTCGTGCTCGCCGCCGCCGGTCTGCTGGACGGCCGCCCGGCGACCACCCACTGGATGTACGCGCCGACCCTGGCCAAGCGCTACCCCCGGGTGCACGTCGACCCCCGCGAGCTGTTCGTCGACGACGGCGACGTGCTCACCTCGGCCGGCACCGCCGCCGGCATCGACCTGTGCCTGCACGTGGTCCGCAGCGACCACGGCGCCGAGGCCGCCAACGCGCTCGCCCGCCGGCTGGTGGTGCCGAGCCGTCGCAGCGGCGGAGGGCAGGCCCAGTACATCGATCAGTCTTTACCTGAGGAGATCGGCAACGACCCGCTCGCCGAGGTGGTCACCTGGGCGCTGGAGAACCTCAACCAGCAGTTCGACGTCGAGGTGCTGGCGGCCCGCGCCTACATGAGCCGGCGGACCTTCGACCGGCGGTTCCGCACGCTCACCGGCAGCGCCCCGCTGCAGTGGCTGATCACCCAGCGGGTGCTGCAGGCGCAGCGGCTGCTGGAGACCTCGGAGCTGTCGGTGGACGACGTCGCGCGCCGTTGCGGCTTCCGCTCGCCGGTGGCGCTGCGCGGGCACTTCCGGCGCCAGCTCGGGGTCTCGCCGGCCGCGTACCGGACGAGCTACCGGGCCCGGCGGCCCGGGGCGGCGGCCGCGTCGGCGGGCGGCGACCTGCGGACGGCCGGAACGGTCGGGTCGCAGGCCACCGCGGCGGCCGTCGGATCGGTGCCGGGCCAGCACGGCGGCCACGGCGGGCCGGTCGGGCACGGGCAGCCGGCCGTCCCGGGGTTCCCGGGCGGGCCGGGTGCCGCGCATCCGGGCCAGCACGGGCAGCCGTCCGGGCCGGGCGTCCACGCGCGGGCCGGGCAGCCGTACCCGCACCAGCAGGCCGGCCATCCGTCGCACCCCGGGCAGCCGGGGGCCGGCCGCGGTCCGGCGCGCCCGTCGATGGTCCCGGCGCAGCCCGGGCCGGGCGCGGGCCGTCCGCCCAGGACGGCGGAGCACGCCGCCGCCGAGGACGGGGTCCCGCAGCCGGGCGCGCGCGGCCAGGGCCAGGGGCACCGGAGCGCGGCCGACCGGCCGCAGGACGGGGCGCCGGAGGTCCGGGCCCGGCAGGCCCGGGCGGGCCAGCTCCGTCCGCAGGCCGGCCGGGGCACCGCGGCGGAGGCCGGGGAGCCCCGCGAGGGCCGTGCCGGACGGGCCTCCCGCCCGGCGCACCCCGCCGGTCATCCCGGCCGGGAGGCCCGGGAGGGGGACGGCCACGCCCAGGACGAGCACGGGTCCGAGGGCCGCGCCCCGGCGCCGCGCTCGGCTCCTCCGGTGCCCGCGGCGCGTGATCGCGCCGTAGGGTGAGTTGTGTGAATGACCGTTTGGTATGGATCGACTGTGAAATGACAGGCCTCGACCTCGACCGGGACGCCCTGGTCGAGGTCGCGGTGCTGGTGACGGACTCGGAGCTGAATGTCCTCGGCGAGGGCGTGGACGTCATCATCCGCCCGCCCGCCGAGGCGCTGGCGAACATGCCCGAGGTGGTGCGGACGATGCACACCTCCTCCGGGCTGCTGGACGAGCTGGAGCACGGGGTCACGCTGGCCGAGGCGGAGGCACTGGTCCTCGCGTACGTGCGCGAGCACGTGCCGGAGGCCGGGCGCGCGCCGCTGTGCGGGAACTCGGTGGCCACCGACCGCGGGTTCCTGGGCCGGGACATGCCCGCGCTGGAGAACCACCTCCACTACCGGATCGTGGACGTCTCCTCGATCAAGGAGCTGGCCCGGCGCTGGTACCCCAAGGCGTACTACAACAGCCCGCAGAAGGGCGGGAACCACCGGGCGCTCGCCGACATCCGCGAGAGCATCGACGAACTGCGCTACTACCGCGAGGCGGTGTTCGTCCCGCAGCCCGGGCCGGACACCGACACCGCGCGGGCGATCGCCGAGAAGTACCAGGCCCCGGCGGGCTGAGCCCGGGGCGGCGGAGGTGCTCGCGCGGGGGAACGGAAACCCTGGCGCGAGCACCCTTCCGGATCCTGTAGAGTTCTTCTTGTCGGAGCGGGGAAGCCGAAAGGCGGAAGCGGTCCGGACAGATGGTGGGTGTAGCTCAGTTGGTAGAGCACCTGGTTGTGGTCCAGGTGGCCGCGGGTTCGAGTCCCGTCACTCACCCCATCGCCCCGAGGGGCCGGTCTCGTCAAGGGACCGGCCCCTCGGGCTTTTTCGCGTTCCCTCACATCGGCGACGGCCGGGCGGCGGTGGGGTGTGGCGCACGTCGCACCGTGGTCCGCGTCTCACGCGTTCGTCCGGGTCCGGGTCTGCCACCGGAAGCTACTGGCTAGTAACGTTGCCGCCATGACCACTGCTTCGATCGGCCAGCTGCTCGACTCCACCGTCCCGATGGCCCGGACCCTCAAGCTGGAGTACCTGGAGACCACCCCGGAGCGCGCCGTGCTCCGGCTGCCCGACCAGCCCGAGTACCACAACCACGTGGGCGGCCCGCATGCCGGTGCGATGTTCACCCTGGCCGAGTCGGCCAGCGGCTGCATCGTGCTGGGCGCCTTCGGCGACCAGCTCTCGCGCGCGGTGCCGCTGGCCGTGAGCGCCGAGATCGCGTACAAGAAGCTCGCCATGGGCGCCGTCACGGCCACCGCCGTGCTCGGCCGGCCGGCCGGCGACATCGTCGCGGAGCTCGACCGGGGCGAGCGCCCGGAGTTCCCGGTGACCGTCGAGATCACCCGCGCCGACGGCGCGGTGACCGGCGTCATGACGGTCGTCTGGACGCTGCGCCCCAACTCCTGAGCGGGGTGCGGCGGACGGTCCGCGCCGGCCGTCCCCGGCAGAGGCGCCCGATGACTGTCCGTGACGGTGCCCGTGACCTCACGGTCCGCCCGCTCGTTGTCGATTCACGTGCGAGCCAAACACGCGACCAGGGGGCCGGAACCCGACCGACGGACCGTCGGCGGCGGGCGGCGCGGGGCCCGGCGGTGGCTGCCCCGGCCGCGGGCCCTCGCGGCGGGCGGGGCGCTCGTGGCACAGCTGTGGGGGTTCGGCGCCCCCGTCACCTGCGCAGCCGGCGCCGACACCCTCCCGGAACCGGCCGGCCGCAGCGTCGGCCGGGCCCTGAGCGGCGGGGCAGCGGCGCCCGGCGCGGCGGCGGAGCAGCCCGGGCCGGACCCGGCCGCGGGGCTGCTGGACGGGCTCGCCGACGCCGTCCCGGAGGTCGCCGCGGACGTCCTGGTCCTGGAGCCGGCCGCCGCGGCAGGCTCGATCGGCCGGGCGCTCCAGGACCTGATCAGGGCCGGTGGCCTGCCCCTGCCGGGACAGCGGGCCGCCGTGCCGGACGCGTTCGCGATCGCCTCGGGCCTGCTCGGCGCCGTGCCCGCCCAGGCCCGCCCCGCCGAGGCGCGCGCGGCCGGCGACGGGACGCCCGCCGGGCCGTCCGGCGGTTCCGCCCGGTCCGACGCCGCCCGGCCGGCGCGGCCCGCGGGCTCCCCGCACGGCCCGGCCGCACCGCCCCCGCC
>NZ_JBHYUU010000254.1:0-9642 GCF_042749955.1 Kitasatospora sp. NPDC059462
GGCCCGCACCGGCCGCGACGGCCGCCGCGGCGGCGCCGGCCTCCCAGCCGAGGCCCTCGGCGCCGGTGGCGGCGAGCTGGCCGGGGCGGGCGGCGGTGTCGCCGCCGCCGGTGGAGGTCGTGGTGCGGGCCGCGGCCTGGACCACCGGGGCCTGGCCGGCCGGCGCGGCCTGGGGGGTCGCGGTGGCCTGCGGCGCCGGGGTGGCCGTGGACTGCTCGGCCGGGCGCTCGGTCGGCCGGGTGGTGGGCTGGGTGGTGGGCTTCGCGGCGGCGGCCTCGTCCTCGGCACGGGCCGCGGCCCAGCCGCGGTCGAGGAAGGCCAGGACGGCCTGGTCGTCGCCGTCCAGGGCGGCGAGCGCGGCCTTGCGGACGGCCGGGCCACCGGTCTCGGCGATCTGCGACACCTTCACCCGGTTGTCGCTCATCCGCACCGCCGCCAGCTCGGACTCCAGGAAGCGGCGCAGGCCGGCCGCGTCACCGGCGAGTGCCTTCCGGGCGGCCTCGCGGGTGTGCCGGCCGGTCTGCGGGTCGGCGGCGATCTGCTCGATCTCGGCACGGTCGTCCTCGGCACGGGCCGTGTACTGACCCTCCTTGAGGAACTGCACGATGTCGGCGTAGCTGCCGGACATCGCGGCGGACGCGGCCTTCTTCACCGCGGGACCGCCCTTGGAGAGGATCTGGGTGACCAGGACGCGGTCGTCGTCGGCCTGCTGCTTGGCGAGCTCGACCTCCAGGAAGTGCCGCAGCGCGGCGGGGGTGCCGACGGCCAGGGCCCGCTGGGCGGTTTCCCGCACGCCCCGGCCGGTCTGCGGGTCGGCGAGGATGCGCTCGATCTCGGCGCGGTCGTCCTCGGCGCGGGCCGTGTACTGACCCTCCTTGAGGAACTGCACGAGGTCCGCGTAGCTGCCGCGGAGCGCGGCGGTCGCGGCCTTCTTCACGGCCGGGCCGCCGACGGCGAGGATCTGGAAGGCCCGGACGCGGTCGTCGGTCACCCGGGCGTTCTGGAGGCCCTCCTCCAGGAAGGTCCGCAGGTCGGCGGCCGTCCCGGCGGCGAGGGCCCGCTCGGCGGCCTCCCGCACGGAGATCCCGCTCGCCGGGTCCGCCAGGATCTTCCGGATCTCGGCGCGGTCGAGGTCCTCCTGGGTGGTGCCCCCCTCGGAGGCGGTGTCGGGCCCGGAGACGCCGACCGGGGCCGGAGCGTCGGCGGCGGAGGCGGAGGACGGGAAGAGGACGGCAGGGGTGAGGACCGCGGCGGCGACGACGGCGGACACCCGGGGAAGCTTCATCCGGCAGAACCTGCTCTGTACGAAGAGTCTGTGAACGCACGAAGCATAGGGCCTCTTCACCGACCGTCACATCCTCATATTTTCAGGCCTCCCGATCCGGCGGGCACGGGGTGTCTGCGGGTCGGCCGCGCACGCCCCCGGGCCGTCGGCCGGCGCCGTCCGGGCCGGTGACGGGTCGCCACGCTCGCGGCGGCCCGACCGGTCCGCGCCGTCCGGGCAGACCGGGCAGACCGGGCAGACCGGGCAGACCGGGACCATGAGCGACCTCGACGAGGAGCGGCGTCCGGCGCCGCCCGAGCTGCGCGGGTACCTGGCGGAGGTGGTCCGCCGGGTGCGGGCGGTCCGCGGGGCGGGGACGGTGGGCGCGGAGGCGGCCGCAGCCGCGGCCTCCGGCCGGTGAGGCCGGCGCCGGCAGCCCCTCGGGCGGCCCTGCGCCAGGGCGGTGGGCCCGGACGCGCCGCCGCAGGTCAGGCGGCGGCGGGGTGGACGGCGGCGAGCAACTCGTCGAGGCTCACCAGGCGGTAGCCGCGGTCCCGCAGGCCGGTGATGACGGCGGGAAGGGCGGCGACGGTCTGGGAACGGTCGTCACCGGCGTCGTGCATGAGGATCACCGAGCCGGGGCGGACCTGGCTCAGGACGCGTTCGGCGATGACGTCGGGGCCGGGGCGGGACCAGTCCTTGGCGTCGACGTCCCAGAGCACCGTGATGAGCCCCGACGCGTCGACGGCGCGCAGGAGTTCGGGGCTGCGTCCGCCGTACGGGGGCCGCAGCCAGCGGACCGGTCGGTCGTCGCCGCAGGCCTCGGCGATGGCCTCGCGGGTGTGGCCGAGCTGGCGGGCGAGGCCGACCGGGCCCAGGTCGGGCAGATAGGCGTGGGACCAGGTGTGGTTGCCGAGGGTCTGGCCGGCGTCGGCGATCCGGCGCACCACCTCGGGGTGGGCCAGCACGTTCAGGCCGATGCAGAAGAACGCCGCCGGGGCGTCGTGGCGGCGCAGCACGTCCAGCACCTGCGGGGTGAACTCCGGGTGCGGGCCGTCGTCGAAGGTCAGCGCCACCAGCGGACCGGCCTCGGCGCCGCCCGTCAACACGGCTCCCCTTGCCGCGAGTTGCCGCTCGACCGCAGCGCTGGAGCGGTCCGCCGCCGCGATCTCCGCCTCGCGCCCGCTCATCGTCCACCCCGCCGGGGGCAGCGCGGTCAGGGCCTCGGAGCGGGAGCGGCCGAGGGCGGCGAGCAGTTCCGCGGCGGCGCCGCCGTCCGCCGGGAACGGCGGATCGGCGCGGAGCACCGGGATCCCGGCGGCCCCGAGGGGCGCGTCCAGGACGCCGTTGGCACTGTCGACGACCACGGTGAGGCCGCCGGGGGTCCGGGCCGCCAGCTCGGCCAGCCGGGCCACCGGCCTTTCCACGCCGCAGCGTTCGAGCACCTCGACCGCTCCCGGTACGGCGATCCGATAGCCCTCACGCGTCACACCCACACCCGCGAACCGCACCGCGCTGCCCTCCCTGGAACGACTCCCCGTGGAACGACTCCGCCGCAACGACGCCGTGGCGCGGTCGCGGCCGAAGGGACGGCTCCGGGCCCCTCCCGGCCCCGCTCCCCCACCGGCGTCCCCTACGGCGGGCAGCCCAGATCATACGGACGCCGGGCGCCCAGGACGATAGGGCGGAACGGAACGGTTCGGGACGCAAGACCGGCTCGGGTACGGAGGATTGATTCCGTGCCAGGCCGTGGCGAGCCGCCGGTCCGCAGCCGGCGAGGTCCCTAGAGTGGGCCCCATGACCGACCCGCGCCCCACCTCGGCCTTCCACCCGGCCAACGCCGATCCCGCGCTCACCGAACGGCTGGTCACCGCACTGGACGCGCTGGCCGCCAACCCCGGCGTGCGGCAGCTGCGCGCCTGGGCGCACGAGCGGCTGGCGGTGGCCGCCGGCGAGCGGGTGCTGGACGTCGGCAGCGGCACCGGTTCGGAGACGCAGGTGCTCGCCGCGGCGGTCGGGCCGGGCGGCAGCGCGCTCGGCATCGAACCCCACCCCGGCCTGCGCGCCCTCGCCGAGCGGCGCGCCGCCGACGCCGGCAGCGCGGCCCGGTTCGTGGACGGCGACGCCCTCGCGCTGCCGCTGCCCGACGCCGGGACGGACGCCGTCCGGTGCGAGCGCGTCCTGCAGCACCTGACGGATCCGGCGCGGGCCGTCGCCGAGATGGCCCGGGTGCTGCGGCCCGGCGGCCGGGTCACCCTGCTGGACACCGACTGGGCCACCTTCGTGATCCACCCCGCCTCCCCCGACGTCCGGGCCGCGCTGTCCACGGTCGTCCAGGAGGCCGCCGCCACCCCGGACGCCGGGCGCCGCCTCGGCGAGTGGGAGGCCGGCGCGGGGCTGACCGTCGACGCGTTCGGCTCGGCCGTCCTGCTGCACGACCCGCGCTCCGTCACCTGGCCGCTGGTGCACGGGCTCGGGACGGCCGCCGTCGAGCGGGGGCTGATCACCGGGGCGCAGCGCGACGCGCTCTACGAGGACCTGACGGCCGCCGCCGGGCGCGGCACGTTCCACCTGTCGGTCACGATGTTCGCCGTTCTCGCCCACCGACGCCGCTGAGAGGCGTCGGCCGGCGGCTACTCCTCCGTGCCGGGCCCGCCGTCCCTGCCCGTGGGCGGGCGGGCGGAGGGCAGGCGGCGGGTGAACAACAGGGCGCCGGCGGTGATGCCCGTGCAGGCCAGCACCGCGGCCTTGAGCCCGGCGATCTGGGCGTCCCGGTAGCTCTCCACCAGCGCCGAGGCCTCCTGCGGCGGCACCTCCGGGTGCGCGGCCAGCGCCGTCGCCACGTCGTCGGCGGGCACGAAGGACAGGCCCGCCTCCACCCGGACGGCGGTCTGCTCGGCGACGGCGGCGGAGACGCGGGGGTCGTCCTCGATCCGGGTGGTGACGGAACTCGCGAGGGCGCCGATCAGGATCGCGCCGATCAGCGCCGTCCCGAGCGAGGAGCCGAGGTTCTGGGCGGTGTACTGCAGGCCGCCGGCCTCGCTGCGCTCCTCCTGGCGCACGCTGGACTGCACCGTGTTGCCCAGCTGGGAGGCGAGCATCCCCATGCCGACGCCGAGCAGCGCCATCGCCCCGGCGAAGGAGCCGCCGCGCAGCTCCGGCCCGATCGCCGCGATCAGCCACAGGGTGGCGGCGACCAGGACCAGCAGCCCGGCCCGGGCGATGGTCCGGGGCGAGGCGAAGCGCAGCAGCAGGGAGCCGGACATCGAGGCCGCGAGCATGGTGACGGACACCGGCAGCAGCCGCAGGCCCGTCTCGAAGGCGTCCAGGCCCTGGACGACCTGGAGGTAGAGCGGGATGACGAAGAACAGGCCCAGCAGCACGGTGTTCTGGTTGAAGAGGGTGACCAGCCCCGCGCGCAGCGTCCGGTTGTCGAACAGCGCGAGCGAGACCAGCGGGTCCAGGCCCTTGTCCTCCCGCCGGCGCTCGTGGACGCAGAACGCGTGGACCAGTGCGCCGCCGAGGGCCACGGCGAACAGCGTCGGGGCGAACCCGAGGACGGTGAACGGCGGGTTGCGCGGCTTCACCCAGCCCCAGGTGCCGCTCTGCAGCACGGCCAGGACCATCACGGCCAGGCCGGAGGCCGACAGCACGACGCCCGCCACGTCGAGCTTCGGCCGCCGCTGCGGAGGCGGCTGCCCCGGCACCCAGCGCATCAGGAACAGGATCATGACCACCAGGACCACCTCACCGGCGAACACCAGCCGCCAGGTGAGGTACGTGGTGACCCAGCCGCCGAGCAGCGGCCCCACCGCGATGCCCGCACCCGCGAGGCCGCCGATGACGCCGTAGGCCACCGCCCGCTCGCGTCCGTGGTAGGAGCCGGCCACCAGCGCGGCCAGGGCGGGCAGGACCAGGGCGGCGCCGAGTCCCTCGATGACGGACCAGCCGAGCGCGAGCACGCCCACGGTGGGGGCCACCGCGGTCAGCCCCGAGCCGACCCCGTACACCACCAGCCCGGCCACGAAGACGCGGCGGCGGCCGAACATGTCGCCGATCCGGCCGCCGGTCAGCATGAACGCGGCCATCACCAGGGTGTACAGGGTGATGACGGCCTGGATGGCGGTGACCTCGGTGTCGAAGTCCTCCACCAGCTGGCTGATCGACACGTTCATCACCGAGGCGTCGAGCACCATCAGGAACTGGGCGGTGCCGAGCACGACCAAGGGCTTCCAGCGGTTCACCGCGCCTCCCGGTCAGCTGCCGAGGATCCGGGCCTTCTGGGCGGCGAACTCCTCCTCGGTCAGGACACCCTGGTCCTTGAGCGAGGCGAGGTCCTTGAGCTGGTCGAGCTTCTCCTCCATGGTCGGGGCGGCCGCCGGTGCGGCCTCGGGCGGTGCGGCGGGCGGCGGGGGCGCGGCGGGCTCGGCGTAGTAGCCGGCCTGCTGGGCGTCCTGCTGCGCCCAGCGGCCGGCCTGGCGGCGCGAGACGCGGTTGGAGACGGCGGTGGCCGTCCCGGCGACCACCGCGGTACGGGCGACTCCGCGGAGCAGTCCGGGCATGGCTTCCTCCTGAGGGGGTGAGGGGCGCGGGCTGGGGGTGAGGGACGCGGGCTGGGGGTGAGGGGCGCGGGTCAGCCCGCGGCGTCGGATCCTTCGAGCGCGTCCAGGACCTCCAGGAGGTCCTGGAGCTGGACGCGCCCGCCGGCGACGATGCGGGCGTCCTCCCGGCGCAGCGCGCCGGCCAGCGGCGCCGCCCAGCGGTTCTCGTAGAGCAGGACGGCGGCGGAGTCGCCGGGCTCCAGGAGTGCGCCGGCCTCGGCGAGGTCGGCCTCGCCGAACAGGCCGGAGGAGGCGCCCTCGAAGACGGCGAGGTCGAGGCGGCCGTCGCCGGTGACGTCGGCCAGTTCGAGGCCCGCCACCGTGCCGTCCTCGTCCTTGCGGACGAAGGTCAGGTCGAGGACGCGGATGATGTCGCGCTCGACCAGGTCGACGAGCAGCGGAAGCCCCTCGCCGGTGAGATGGCTGCCGGGGAACGCGATGACGAGGTAGTCGATGGGGCCCGGTTCGTCGAGTCCGCCGGGCGTCTCGGGTTCGCTGCTCACGTCGGCTCCTGTGCGCGGGGAGGGCCGGCCGACGGCGTCGGCCGGGAGCCGGCTCCGGGTGCTGTCGTGGAGCCGACCCTCGGCGACGCTAACCCGCCGCCCGTGCCGGGCGGCTCACCTGTTCGGGGTGATCCGGGTCGCCGTCCGGCCCGCCGGGCCCTTGGCTGGTGTCGACGGCGGTCCGTCGTTCCGCCGCCGCCTCGACAACGCCGCCTCGACACCGCCGTTCGCCCAGAGCGAGGAGCCGCCCGCATGCCACCGGCCGATCCCAGCACACCGCAGCCCGAGGACCCGCGGCCCGGCCGCCCGGAGTCCGACGAGCTGGAGGCGCTCCACCACCGGGTCGCCCAGCTGGAGGCCGAGGCCCGGCGCCGGCCGCCGCAGCACCACCGGCTGCGCACCACCGGTGCGACCGTCCTGGTGATCGTGGCCTCCGTGCTGTCGCTGCTGGCCGTGATCGCCGTCTGGGCCCACGACGAGATCACCGACACCGACCGGTTCGTCGCCACGATGGCACCGCTCGCCCACGACCCCGCCGTGCAGAACGCCCTCGCCGACCGGATCACCGAGGCCACGACGGAGCAGATCGACGTCAAGGCCGTCGTCAACGACCTCTCCCAGGCCGCCGCCGACCAGGGCGTGCCGCCGCGGCTCGCCCAGCTCCTGGGCGGGCTGACCGGTCCCCTGGAGGGGGCGCTGACCGACCTCGTGCACGGCGCCGCCGAACGGGTGGTCACCAGCGACGCCTTCGCCACCGTGTGGGAGGAGGCCGTGCGGGCCGGGCACGCCACCATGGTCAAGGCGCTCACCGGCCAGGGCGGCGGCGCGGTGGTGCTGAAGAACGACGAGGTCGTGATCGACATCGGGCCGATGGTGGAACGGGTGAAGACCGAGCTGGTCAACGCCGGTTTCGCGCCCGCCGCCAAGATCCCGGAGGTGCACACCTCGTTCGTGGTGTTCTCCTCGCCCGACCTCGCCAAGATCAAGGGCGGGTTCCGGCTGCTGCAGATCCTCGGCTGGTGGCTGCCGGTCATCACCGTGCTGATCGCCGCGGCCGGCGTGCTGACCGCCTTCAACCGGCGGCGTGCACTGATCGGCGCCGCCCTGGGCATCGGGGCGGCGATGCTGCTGCTCGGCATCGCGCTGGCGGTCTTCCGCTCCTACTTCCTCGACCACCTGCCCGCCGACGCCTCGCAGGCCGCCGCCGGCGCCGTCTACGACGCCCTCGTCGACTACCTGCGCTCCGGCGTGCGGATGATCGGTTTCCTGGCCGTGGTCGTCGTGGTCGGGGCGTTCTTCGCCGGCCCCTCGCGCGCCGCGGTGACCGTGCGCTCGGTGGCCGGGCACGGGGTCGCGGCGCTGCGCTCCTCCGCCGACTCGGTCGGCTTCCGGGCCGGGCCGGTGGAGCGCTTCGTGCGGCGCTGGAAGCGGTGGCTGGGCGTGCTGATCCTGGTCGTCGCCGCCGTGGTCTTCGTCCTCTGGGACCACCCGACCGGGATGGTGGTGTTCTGGTTCGCCGTGGTCGTGCTGGCGGCCTTCGCCCTGCGCGAGTTCCTCGCCCCCGCGCACCCCGTCACCCCCGCGCCGGCGTCCCCCGCGCCGGTGGGCACGGGGGACGCGGAGCGCTGAGCCCCTGCGGCGTCACCCCAGGACGAGCGCCTTGGCGCGCTGGTACTCCTCCTCCGTGATGGAGCCGTTCTGCTTCAGCTCCGCGAGCCGGGCCAGCTCCGAGGCGGTGCCGGCCGGCTTCGCCTCCGCCCCGGCGGCGTCGCGTACGTAGGTGCGGAACTCCGCCTCGGCCTCCTTCGCCCGCGCCGCCTCGCGCATCCCCATGCCCTTGCCCCGGGCGATCAGGTAGACGAACACCCCGATGAACGGCAGCAGGATCAGGAACACGCACCACCCCGCCTTGCCCCAGCCGTTCACCGTGTCGTCCCGGAACAGGTCGCCGAAGACCCGGAACAGGAGCATGAACCAGAGGATCCAGAGGAAGATCCACATGGTCGTGAGGAAGATGTTCAACAGCGGATAGTCGTCCATCGCCCGCCTCCGGGGGGAGTAGCCGAACCGCCGGGCGGCGCCGCCGCCCGTCCCCCTCGTCCCCCACGATCACCGACCGCGGCGGCGCGCGCACCACCCCGGACGGGTGATCCCGCCGCCGGGGCCCGTGCGCCGGTTCGGCCGCCCCGACGGGCACCGACCGGGTGGTTCGCGCACAATCCTGCTGATGGCCGGAAGAATGCGAGGAGCAGCCGTGCGACGTCACCCGGGCGCCCCGAGGGGCGGCGTTCCCCGTACCGCCCGTTGGCTCACCGCCGCGCTGGCGTCGGCCGTCGTGGCGGCGGGCGGGCCGTTGGGCGGGGCACCGGCCGCCGCCGCGCCGATCGGGGGGTACGAGCACTACGTCGCGCTGGGGGACTCCTACGCGGCGTTCGGAACCGTGTCCAAGAACGACGGCACGCCCGCCGGCTGCGGCCGCGCCCGCGACAACTACCCGAACGGCCTCGCCGCGGCGCTCGGCCCGGCGAGCTTCGTCGACGTCACCTGCGGCGACGCCACGACCCTGAGCATGACCGTCCCGGAGCCGGTGCCGGGCGGGGTGAACCCGCCCCAGTTCGACGCGCTGGGGCCCGACACCGACCTGGTCACGGTGACCATCGGCGCCATGGACGCGCTCAGCGGCCTTCTGGCGGCCTGCGCCGCGATCGGCAGCACCGACCCGCAGGGCAACCCGTGCCAGCGCGCCTACACCGCGAGCGGGACCGACCGGGCGGTCGCCGCGATCGACGCGACGCGCCCGAGGATCGAGGGCGTCCTCGACGGTGTCCACGCGCGCTCCCCGCACGCAACCGTGGTCCTGGTCGGCTATCTGTCCGTGCTGCCGCCCACCACCGGGTGCTGGCCGGACGTGCCGATCGCCCGCGGCGACGTCCCCTATGCGTACGGTCTCCAGAAGCGGATGAACGCGGTGCTCGGCGAGGCCGCTGCCGGCCACCGGGCGATCTTCAGCAATCCCGGCGACGCCCTCGGACACGACGCCTGCCGGCCGCCCGGGGTCCGCTGGGTCGAGCCCCTCGACCCGGCCCCGGACACCAACGCCACGCACCCCAACGCCGCCGGGCAGGCCTACGTCGCCGCGCTCACCAGGGCGCTGCTGCCGTGAGCCACGCGCCCGGCGACCTAGGGTCTGTCTCTTGGATTTTGTCGGATCAGGCCGCGGCGTCTGGGTGCGTGCATCGCAAGGCGGAGGAGGGAGCCACTGCGGAGCATTGGC
>NZ_JBHYUU010000255.1:0-9628 GCF_042749955.1 Kitasatospora sp. NPDC059462
GGCAGGCCCCGGCGCCGCTGAGCCGCCGGGGCGCGGAGGCCCCGCGGGCGCCGGGCGGGCCGGGGTGTGGGCGGCCGGGCGTGGGTTGCGCTGGCGGTGGTGGGCGGCGTCCGGGGAGGTGGCGGGTGATGGGCGTGGCCGGGCTTGCCGGGGTGCGGTCAGCCGGTCGGTGGGTGCGGGGTCGCGGGCGGGGGTCGGCGGAGCAGGGTGCAGGTGGTGCCGGCGAGCAGGAGCAGGGTGACGGCGGCGAGCGCCGTCGGGGAGCCGGCCGGATGGAGCGGCCAGGCCCACGGCTGCGGGCGGCCGTCCGGGTACCAGCCCGCCGCCGAGCAGAGCAGCGGGACGGCGGCGAGCGCGGCGGCGGCCGGGCGGTGGCCGACCAGGGGGTGGACCAGCAGCGCGAGGCCGAGGTAGCCGGCGATGTTGCGGGCCAGGACGAGGGCGAGTGCCCCGCAGCCGGCCGCACGGGCGAGGCCGCCGCAGGCCGTCCCGCCGGCCGCGAGGGCGAGCGCCAGCCCGGCGTCGAGGCCGCGCAGGAACCGCCCGGCGACCGATTCGGTGCGCAGGTCGCCCCGGCCCAGCCCGTGCAGCAGGAACACCGCCGGGAGCAGCGTGAGCACGTGCGCGAGCAGGAAGTGCCCGGCCTGTCCGTGCAGGGCGGGCACCGGCAGCTCGCCGTCCCCGCACAGCAGGCCGACGGCGAAGGTCCCGGCGAGTACGGCCGCGAGCAGCGGGACGGCGCGCGCCTTGCACCACCAGCTCACCGCTCACCTCCGGCGGAGGCCGTCCCGGTGTGCGGGAGCGGCGGGGGCAGGGTGCCGCAGTCGGCCAGGGCCGCCACGGTGGCGCGGTACCAGGCGAGCTGCGTCCCGTCGGGCAGGTGGAGCAGCAGGGCGGCGCGGGCGGCGTCGTCCTCGGTGAAGCGGCCGCCGACGCCGGCCGCGGGCACGGTGGTCCCGCCCGGTCCGGCCCGGGCGGTGAGCCAGGCGGTGGCCGTGCCCGCCGCGGCGTCCGCCGGATAGGGGTCGCCGCGGAGGGCGCAGTCCGGGGCACGCGGGAGCAGGCCGCCGACGACGGCGGGGGCGACGTCCTGCGCCCGGGCGTCGGTCGGGACGCCGAGCTTGGCCTCGCCCGGTCCGGGGCGGGCGGCCATGGTGAACGCCTCCGGGACGGCGACGCCGTACCAGGCCAGGTTGCCGGTGACCCGCCGGACCTCGCCGCGGACCACGGCCGACCGGGTGTCACCCAGCTCGGGCCAGAGGCAGACGCGTGGGCGCCCGCCGTCGCAGACCAGGGCGGCGGCGGACCGGTCCCGTACCGGTTCGGGGCCGAGGTCACGGGCCGTCCAGCCGCCCGCCGCGATGCCGCCCGCGGTGACGGCCAGCGCGGCGGCGACGGCGAGCGGGGTGCCGCGCCGGCGGATCAGCAGCACGGCGGCCGCGCAGACCGCGCCGGAGAAGACCAGCGAGCCCGCCACCGCCCGACCGTCCAGCACCTGGTCCACGGCGCAGCAGTCGGACAGCCCGCCGCCGACCAGGTGCCGGGGCCAGTAGGTGTCGAACGCGGCGGGGTAGGCGTTCAGCACGAAGCTGCCCGCCAGCGCGAGCGGGACGGCGACCACCGGTGCCAGCACCCGTCCGACGACCGAGCCGACCAGGGTGTTGGCGAGCAGCAGCCCGGCCCAGACGGCGAGCGGACCGGGCTGCGGGACGCCATCCACGGTGCCGCCGGCCAGTGCGGCGGTGCCGAGCGCGACGGCCATGCCGAGCCCGCCCATCACGGCGACGGGCAGCAGCACCGGTGTGGTGATGGCCGGCGCGGAGCGGACCGGCGAGCGGCCGAACACCCGGCCCCGGTGCAGCCGCGCGCCCTCCCACGCGCCGCAGGCCGCACAGGCCGCGCAGGCGAACGGCAGCGCCAGGCTGGCGTGTCCGGCGGCGGCGAGCCCGTAGGCCGGGGTGACCCAGGTGGTCAGCTCGTCGCCGAGCGCGACCAGGACGAAGCCGAGCAGGAACGGCAGCGTCCGGGTGCCGGCCGAGACCCGCAGTACGGTGCGCAGCAGCATGGTCAGGTCTCCCGTTCGATCAGGCTCGCGTAGGCGGCCTCGGCACTCCGCGTGCCGGAGCCGCCGTCGGAGCCGCTGCCGGGCCCGGGGAGCCGGCCGCCGGGCGCCAGGGCGTGGAACTCCTCGGTGGCGCCCTGGAAGCGGACCCGGCCGCGGTCGAGCACCACCACCTGCCGGTAGGTGCCGGCGAGGTCCTCGGTCTGGTGGGTGGAGACCACCACGCTCACCTCGCCCGTCAGCTCCTCGACCAGGGAGCGGAACACCGCGCGCTGGGTCGGGTCGAGCCCGGCGGTGGGCTCGTCCATCAGGATCAGTTCGCTGTGGTGGGCGAGGCAGCCGGCGATGCCCATCCGGCGCAGCTGGCCGCCGGAGAGCTGGTGGCCGGCCCGGTCGGCGAGCCCGGAGAGGCCGACCCGGGCGAGGGCGCCGGCCGAGGCCTGCCAGGCGGCGGTGCGCGACATGCCCTTCAACCACCCGCAGTACGCCACCTGTTCGCGCACGGTGAGCCCGGGGACGGGGGTGATCTGCTGGGGCAGCCAGGCCACCGCGCGCCGGAAGGCGGCCCGGTGGCCGGCGCCCGTCGCCGGGTTGACGCCGCGCCAGGTGACCAGTCCCCGGCGCGGGCTCAGCTGGGAGGCGGCGAGCGCCATGAGGGTGGACTTGCCGGCGCCGTTGGGGCCGAGCAGGACGGTGGCCGGATGGTCGATCCGCAGATCGAGGCCGGTGAACAGGAAGGTCTTCCGGCTGTACTGGAAGTCGATGCGGTGGAACTCAAGGGCCATGGCGGGGTCGACGCATTTCGCTCGGAAGGGGTGCGGGTGGGGCCGGCGGGCGGGGCGCGGACGGGCTGGACCGGTACCGGGCGGATTCGGTACGGGACGGATTCACGTACGACACGGATTCGCGTACGGGACGGATGCGGGCCGGACGGGGTCAGTACCGGGTGGTGACGGTGTCCACCCAGAGCTTGGCGCCGCTGCGCACGGCCTCCAGCGTGAAGTAGTAGTTGCCGGAACTCTGGTCGCCCCAGCCGGAGGTGTCGCAGTGGTTGGACCGGTGGCCGTAGGCCTTGTCGGGGCCGAAGACGTCCTTGTAGAGCTGGAGGTCGGCGTCCTTGAAGTCGTTGTTGCCGGTGACGCAGCCCTGGAAGGTCACGGTGGTGGCGACGTCGTCGCGGTCGCTGTCGGCCCAGCGCCGTGACTCCGACCCGGGGCCCCAGCCGCTGATGTGGGACGTCCAGGAGCCCTCGGCGAGGGCGGGGCCGGCGCCGGTGATGCCGAGGAGTGCGGCGGCGACCAGGATGCCCCGGACGCGCGTGCGGTCGGTCCGGCGGGGGCGGCGGGCGCGGTTCTCTGCGTGCATGGTCCGTCCGATCGTTTCGGTGACACCGCCGTGCGGGGCGGGGTCATGCAGGCGAAAGGAAACGAGCGGAGGTCCGACCGGAACGGTCGCGGTCACCCGATCGGACGAGCCGTCGCGGGAATGACCTTAGCGTGCACGAACAGGCGCTCAGCACCATTTTTTTCGGCCATTCGGCAGGTCAAGGCCCAGGTGTCGGGGCTTGGCAAGGGGCTGATCGGCATTCGCCGGGAATTGTCTTTCCCTGGCATTTACCGTCGAATGCCGACCAGTCCTGTCCCTTGGTGATCTGTCGGCCGATCGATTTCTTTTTCGTGCGATTGTCGTTCCGGCGCGGTGCTGGCCGGTTCTCGACGCCCCCGGCTAGGCCGTGAGCAGTCGGTCCCGCAGCCGGCCGACCAGCGCCCCGTCGATGCCGACCTTGCCGGTGACATAGGCGTGCACCGAGCCGTGGGCGGCGGTCAGATCCGCGAGCGCGAGCCGGATCACCTCCTCCGGCGCGCGCCCGAAAGCCGGCCAGCGCAGCGTGCGCCCCGGGTTGGCGGCGCGCCAGTCGGTCACCAGCCGGGCCGTCACGAGCTCGGTGAGCGCGAAGTCCGCGGCCACGTCGTCCTCGCCCACGCCGAGCAGGGTGAGCACCAGGGCGGCGATCAGCCCGGTGCGGTCCTTGCCGGCGGCGCAGTGGAAGACCACCGGCCGCTCGGCCTGCGCGATCAGCTCCAGGACGGCGCGGATCTCCGCGACGCCGTCCTCGGCCACCTCGGCGAACCGGTCCGCCAGGTAGCGCCAGGGGTCGAGCCCCGGGTCGATCTCGGCCTGGTCGTACGGCCGGTGCTCGATCGAGAGGTTGTGGTACGCGACGCCGTCCAGCTGCGGTATCCGCCCCCGGCGTTCGATCTCCCAGGGGTGGCGCAGGTCGATCACGGTGCCGATGTCCAGTGCCCGGAACCGTTCGAGGTCGGCCGCCGAGGCGAGCCTGCCGAGCGAGGACGAACGGAACAGCAGGCCCCGGCGGACCGTCCGTCCGTCGGCGGCCGGGTAGCCGCCCAGGTCGCGGAAGTTGTACGGACCCTCGAATTCGATATGCCGTGTCATGTTCGCACCCTACTGGGAGCGTTGGCGGAGCAGGGGGCTCCTCCGCGGGCCCCGGGACGGAGCGGCCTGGGTCATGATGGAACCGTTGTGACGGGACGCCGGGACGGTTCGTCCGGGGCGGCCCGTGCACGTCCGACCGCACGGAGGCCCCATGGAGCACAGCCCCGACCGCGCCCTCGACCGCAACCTCGCCACGTCCGCGGACCGGGCGGACTACCTGGTGGAGCTCTCCAACGTCGTCCGGCGGACCGACTTCGGCGGCACGGCGCCGCGCTCGCTGCACCGGCTGGGGCTGGTGGTGGACGCCCTGGTGCGGCTGACCGGGGACCGGCACGTGGCGGTCTACTGCGTCGCCGACCGCAGCCTGCTGGGCGGGCGGCGGGAGTTCGCCGAGGAGGCGGACGCCCGGACGCTGGCGCGGTGGGTGGCCGAGGGACTGGTGGAGGAGGTGCCGGACGCCGACGAGCGGGTGCTGGAGATCGCCGGCATGACCGGGATCCAGGTGATCACCGCCGACCACTACGACGACCACCGGATCGAGTACCCGTGGATCCAGGGCAACACCTGGCAGTTCCTGCGCCCGGAGGCGGCCGGGCGGGGCGTGGTGCGGCTGGTGCCGCTGGACATGGGGTACCGCACCGGCGCCGAGATATCCAAGAAGATGGAGCTGTCGGCGCTGAAGAAGCAGGGCCTGCTGACGGCCGGCCGCAAGCCGCTGGTCGAGGTGGTCGGACGGTCCTGGCGCTGCCCCGACGCGCGGTGCACCCTGTACAGCGTGCACCGCGGCGGGCGGGTGATGCTGCCGCGGATGCGCCGGGGCGTGCCCACCTGCGAGCTGCACGGGGTGCCGCTGCTCGACGACGGCCCCCGGGCCGGTGCCGCGCAGGTCAAAGTGGTGCTGGACGGGCAGTGCGTGGCCCGGTGCACGCTGGACGAGGGGACCCGCACGGCGGTCGGCCGGGCGCCCGGGACGGCGGAGGACGGCATCGCGCTGCTCGGCCTGCTCCCGGCCGAACGGGCGGCCCTGGTCAGCCGCCGCCACCTGGAGGTGTCGGTGCGCGGCGGCGCGGTGACGGTGCGGGACACCAGCACGTACGGCAGCCGGCTGCGGGTGGCGGGGCGGCGCGGCCACCTCGGCCCGTGGGAACGGCTGGCACCGGGCACCGACCGGCCGTTCCGCCCGGGCGACGAGGTCGAGTTGACGCCCGGGCTGGTGCTGACCCGCAGTGGCCGGCGCTTCCCGGCCGAGCTGGCCGGCGCCTGGCAGTCGGAGGCGGCCCACGCCCCGCTGCCGCCGGGGGCCGCCGAGCCGACCCGCTTCGTCTGACGCTCCGACGCTCAGACGCTGCGGTCCGCCAGGACCTCCCGGACGATGTGCCGGGCGTTGGCGGCCAGCGGCGGGTTGGTGGTGCGGTAGTAGGGCAGTTGGACGAGGGCGAGGGACAGCGCCCAGGCCCGGCCGCGTTCCCAGGTGGCGTCGTCGACGGCCAGGGCGGTGCGGAAGGCCTGGCGGGCGGAGGGCGGCAGCAGGCTCCAGGCGGGCAGCAGGTCGACGGTCGGGTCGCCGGTCCCCAGCAGGCCGAAGTCCAGGACGGCGGAGAGGCGTTGGCCGGTGACCAGCAGGTTGCCGGGGGTGAGGTCGCCGTGCACCCAGACGCCCGGTCCGGTGGGTTCGGGCAGGCGCAGGGCCTTGTCCCACAGGGCGGTCGTCGTCTCGGTGTCGATCACCCCGCGCAGCCGGCCGATGGCGGCGCGGGTGGCGGCGTCGCGGCCGGCCAGCGGTCCCGAGCGCAGCGCGGCCGGAGCCTGCGGGCCCGCCTCGGCGGAGCGCAGGGCGGTGAGGAAGTCGGCGAGGTCGTGGGCGAGTTGGACGGGGTTGGGGATCGATCCGGGGACCGGGTTGGCGCCGTCCAGCCAGCGCAGCACCGACCAGCTCCAGGGGTAGCCGACGGTCGGCCGGCCCTGGCCGACCGGCGCCGGGACGGGCACCGGCAGCTGCCGGGCCAGGCGGGGGAGCCAGTACTGCTCGCGCCCGAGGTTCCCGGCGGCCCAGGCGGCCCGCGGGAGGCGGACGGCGAGTTCGGGACCGAGCCGGAACATCGCGTTGTCGGTGGTCGCGAACCCGACCGGGGTGAGCGGAAGACCCTTCCACTGCGGGAACTGGGCGGCGATCAGCCGCCTCACCAGACCGGTGTCGATGGCCGGTTCGTCGTCGTGCAGGCGGTCGTGCAGGGGGTCGTGCAGAGGGCCGTGCAACTGGTCGTACGGATGGTCGTCGTCGTGCAGGTGGTCGGGCGTCCGAGCGGCTGCGCACATGCCCGGCACTGTACGCCGCGACGGGGCCCGCGCTCAGGCGGATTTCGAACACCAGGGTGGGAAAGCGAGGATTTCACGGGGGCGTTGGGTTTCGCGGGGGGCGCTCGGGATCGCGCCGGCGCCGGCGGGAGCCGCCGCCGGGCGACGGATCCGGGCCGGTCGCGCACCGGCTCCGGACCGTCGCCGGGCCCGCCGCGGCCGCCCGGCGCGCCACGCCCGGGGTGGTGGGGGCGGGGCGTGGTGTCGGGGGTTGCTGCGAGAATGCGGGGGTACGGACAGCAACTCTGAAGAAGGTGACCGGCTTCGTGACCACGCCAGTCGAACAGGCGGCCCAGCAGGCCCAGCAGGCGATCGAGCGGAAGATCGCCGAGGAACTGGGCGTTCGCGAGGGGCAGGTGAAGTCGGCGGTCGAGCTGCTGGACGGCGGTGCGACGGTGCCGTTCGTGGCCCGCTACCGCAAGGAGGTCACCGGCTCGCTGGACGACGCGCAGCTGCGCACCCTGGAGGAGCGGCTGCGCTACCTGCGGGAGCTGGAGGAGCGGCGCACCGCCGTCCTGGAGTCGATCGAGGCGCAGGGCAAGCTGGACGACGCGCTGCGCGGGCGGATCCTGGCCGCCGACTCCAAGGCGCGGCTGGAGGACATCTACCTGCCGTTCAAGCCGAAGCGGCGCACCAAGGCGCAGATCGCCCGGGAGGCCGGGCTGGAGCCGCTGGCGGACACCCTGCTCGCCGACCCGACGCAGGACCCGGCGGCGCTGGCGGCGGGCTACCTCAACGAGTCGGTGGCCGACGCTCCGGCCGCGCTGGAGGGGGCGCGGGCGATCCTGGTCGAGCGGTTCGGCGAGGACGCCGACCTGGTCGGCTCGCTGCGCGAGCGGATGTGGACCCGCGGGCGGATGGTCGCCACCGTGCGTGCGGGCAAGGAGCAGGAGGGCGCGAAGTTCGCCGACTACTTCGACTTCGCCGAGCCGTACACCAAGCTCCCCTCGCACCGCATCCTGGCGATGCTGCGCGGCGAGAAGGAGGAGGTGCTGGACCTCGACCTGTCCCCGTACGACGGCGAGGAGACCGGTGACCTGCCCGGCGCCAACGACTACGAGCAGCGGATCGCGGCCCGCTTCGGCATCGCCGACCACGGCCGCCCGGCCGACAAGTGGCTCGGCGACACCGTCCGCTGGGCCTGGCGCACCCGCGTCCTGGTCCGGCTCGGCATCGACCTGCGCGGCCGGCTGCGCGCCGAGGCCGAGGACGAGGCGGTGCGCGTCTTCGCCGCCAACCTGAGGGACCTGCTGCTCGCCGCCCCGGCCGGCACCCGCGCCACCATGGGCCTGGACCCGGGCTTCCGCACCGGCGTGAAGGTCGCGGTGGTGGACGCCACCGGCAAGGTGGTCGCCCACGACACGATCTACCCGCACCAGCCCGCCAACAAGTGGGACGCCGCGCTGGCGACCCTGGCCGCGCTGGCGAAGAAGCACGACGTCGACCTGGTGGCGATCGGCAACGGCACCGCCTCCCGGGAGACCGACAAGCTCGCCGAGGACCTCCTCAAGCGCCACCCGGAGCTGAAGCTCACCAAGGCGATGGTCAGCGAGGCCGGCGCCTCGGTCTACTCGGCGTCCGCCTTCGCCTCGCAGGAGCTGCCGGACCTCGACGTGTCGATCCGCGGTGCGGTCTCGATCGCCCGCCGGCTCCAGGACCCGCTGGCCGAGCTGGTCAAGATCGACCCCAAGTCGATCGGGGTCGGCCAGTACCAGCACGACCTGAGCGAGGTGAAGCTCTCCCGTTCGCTGGACGCCGTCGTCGAGGACTGCGTCAACGCGGTCGGCGTGGACGTCAACACCGCCTCCGCCCCGCTGCTCACCCGGGTCTCCGGCATCACCGGCACGCTCGCGGACAACATCGTCGCCCACCGTGACGCCAACGGCCCGTTCCGCACCCGCAAGGCGCTGAAGGACGTGTCCCGGCTCGGCCCGAAGGCCTTCGAGCAGTGCGCGGGCTTCCTGCGCATCCCGGACGGCGACGACCCGCTGGACGCCTCCAGCGTGCACCCGGAGGCGTACCCGGTGGTGCGCCGGATCCTCGCCGCGACCGGCGGGGAGCTGCGCGGGCTGATCGGCAACAGCGGGAAGCTGCGCACCCTGCGCCCGGGTGACTTCGCCGACGACACCTTCGGCGTCCCGACCGTCACCGACATCCTCGGCGAGCTGGACAAGCCGGGCCGCGACCCGCGCCCGGCGTTCCGCACCGCGACCTTCAAGGAGGGCGTGGACAAGATCGGCGACCTGGAGGTCGGCATGGTGCTGGAGGGCGTGGTCACCAACGTGGCCGCGTTCGGCGCCTTCGTCGACGTGGGCGTCCACCAGGACGGCCTGGTGCACGTGTCGGCGCTGTCGAAGAACTTCGTCAAGGACCCGCGCGAGGTGGTCAAGCCGGGCGACATCGTGACCGTCCGGGTGACCTCGGTGGACGTGCCGCGCAAGCGGATCGGGCTCACCCTGCGGCTGGACGACGAGGTGGGACGCGGCGGCGAGGGCGGCGGGCGCGGCGGCGACCGGCAGGCCCGCCCGCCGCGCCAGGAGCGCCGCGGCGGCCAGGGCGGCCAGGGCGGTCAGGGTGGTCAGGGCGGCGGGCGCGGGCAGGACCGCCGCGACCGTGACCGGGGCGGCTCCGGCGGCTCGGCGCCGCTGGGCAACAGCGCCATGGCGGACGCGCTGCGCCGGGCCGGACTGGCCGGCGGCGGGTCGTCGGACGACCGCCGCTCCGGGGACCGCCGTTCCGGACGGCGCTGAGCAG
>NZ_JBHYUU010000256.1:0-5105 GCF_042749955.1 Kitasatospora sp. NPDC059462
GTCGCGCGCGGATCAGAAGAGCACGTCGGTGCAGGAGTAGAACGCGTTCGCGGTGTCCGCGACGTCCCAGACCGCGACGACCACGTGGTGCCCGGTGCGACCGGTGGGGAGGGTCGCGGTGTGGGTGGTCGTGGCGGCGGGCTGGCGGCCGTTGTAGGGCACCGTCAGGAACGGCGTCAGGTCCAGGCTGGCCCGGGTGATCTTCTGGGTCGGGTCGTAGCCCTGCTTGGTCAGGAAGTAGCGGAAGTTGGTGGTCGAGTGCCGGGCCTCGATCTCCCAGGTGAAGGTCTGCTGGGCGCCGCCCGTCACCTTGGTGGTCGGCCAGGCCCCGTTGCGCGGGTTGTCCAGCGGCGCCCAGCGGGCGTCGGCGCCCGCGCAGATGGTGCCGTCGGCGGGACCGCGGCTCGGGAAGCCCTTCGGGCCCTCGACGCTCTGCGGCTCCCACTGGATGTCGCCGCAGTTCTTGACGACACCCGCGCCGCACAGGGCCGAACGGCTCGGCGGGAGGTTGATGAACCCGTGCGAGTTGGCCGGGACGGCCATCGCGAGCGGGACGGCGACCGCGGCCAGGGCCGCGCCGACGATGTGGCGTTTGCGCATGATGCTCCTCCGTGGGGGGATGGAGAGTGCGCCCGGCGCAGGAGCGGAGCGCGTGGGGGTGCGCCAACCGCGTGGATCTTGGCATGCCTGCGCCAGGTGAATGCCCATACCGTAGGGAGCGCGGCGCCCACCGTCAATGGTCTGGACCAGTTGACGTTCGGTCAACCGGCGGTCACCGCAACGGCGCCACCCGGCCGGCGCTCCCCCACGAGACGACCGGGCGGAGAGTGGAACCGGCGTGCGGCCCGGGGGCCGGTCCGGTAGCGTGCCGTCCATGTCGAGTCCCGAGTCGGACGAGGTGGGGGCTTTCGGTCACACGCCGTCAGCCCCCTGAACCCCCGGAACAAGCCCGAGCCCGCACCCCCGCCGCGCCGCCGTCCGTGCCGCGCGGCCGGATCGGTGCGCTCCTGGGTGCTGACCGCGGTGACGAGTCGCCCTTCCCGCGCCTCTCCTCACCCCGGAGCCACTCGATGCCCCTTCCGCTGTACCTGCTCGCCCTGGCGGTCTTCGCCATGGGCACCTCGGAGTTCATGCTCGCCGGCCTCCTGCCCGCCATCGCCCCGGAGCTCGGGGTCACGGTCGGCGCCGCCGGCACGCTCACCTCGGCCTACGCGATCGGCATGGTCGTCGGCGCACCGCTGACGGCGGTGCTCGCCCGCGCCCTGCCCGGGCGCCGGGCCCTGCTCGGGTCCCTGCTCCTGTTCACGGCGGCGCACGCCGCGGGGGCCCCGCGCCGAACCTCCCGGTCCTGCTCGCGACCCGGGTGGTCGCGGCGCTCGCCAACGCGGGGTTCCTCGCCGTCGCGCTGACCACCGCCGCCGCACTGGTGCCCGCCGACCGGAAGGGGCGCGCGCTCGCCGTCCTGCTGTCGGGCACCACCGTGGCGACGGTCGCCGGTGTCCCCGCCGGCGCGGCGCTGGGCGCGGCGCTCGGCTGGCGGGCCGTCTTCCTCGCCGTCGCCGCGCTCTGCCTGCCCGCCGCCCTCGGCGTCCTCACCGGGGTCCCGGCCGGCCGCACGGCGCAGGACGCCGCCGAACGCCCGTCCGTGCGGGCGGAGTTCGCCGAGCTGGGCAAACCCCGGCCGATGGCGGTCATGCTGCTCGCCGCGCTGGTCAACGCCGCCACCTTCGCCGGTTTCACCTACCTCGCGCCCGTGGTGACCGGCACCGCCGGGCTGGACGGGTCATGGGTGCCGGTCGCCCTGGTGCTGTTCGGCGCCGGTTCGTTCACCGGCGTCACCGTGGCGGGGCGGCTGTCCGACCGGCGCCCCGGTTCGGTGCTCGCGGCCGGCGGCGCGCTCCTGCTGATCGGGTGGCCCGCCCTGGCCGTGCTGGCCCACCGGCCCGCCGCGCTGCTCGCCCTGGTCTTCGCCCTGGGCGCGCTGTCGTTCGCGGTGGGCAGCACGCTGATCACCCGCGTCCTGTACGAGGCCGCCGCGGCTCCGACACTGGCCGGCGCCGGGGCGACCGCCGCCCTCAACGTCGGCGCCGCGGCCGGCCCGCTCGGCGGCGCGGGCGCGCTGGGCACGGCGGCCGGGGACCTCGGGCCGTTCTGGCTCAGCGGCCTGCTGGTCCTCTGCACGCTGCTGCTCGCCGCGCCCCTGCACCCGGTGCTCCGGGGCGAGGGACGCGGCCGGAGCGAGAAGCTCGGCCGGAGCGAGCGGCGCGGCCGGAGCGACCGCCGGGACAGGGGCGACGGCCGCACCGGGGTGCCCGGGTGAGCGGGCGCCGTCAGCGGCGGACGGCCGGGGCCGGCTCGCCGTAGACGCGCAGCAGTTGATGGGCGTGCAGCCAGCGCAGTTCCGCACCGCAGGCGCGCAGCGCCATGCCGAGGGCGTGGCGCATCGCCCCGTCGACCGCCGTACGGGCGGTGGCGGCCCGGGCGGCCTCGGGCGCGTCGCTGTCGGCGAGGTCGGCGAGGCGGCGGGACGGGTTCCAGCCGAGGTCCGCAGCCCGGTCCCGGTCGTCCCCGCCGCCGGTCGGTGCGCAGCGGTCGAGGGTGATGCCGGTGGCGCCGAGACGGGGGGCGATCGGCAGGCCCGCGAGGGCCGCGCTGCGCCGCACGGTGGCCACCAGGCCCGCCGGGAGGCCGAGTTCGTCCGGGGTGTGGCCGAGCGGGCGGGGGGCGAGGACACCGGGCGGCACCAGCAGGCCGCCACCGGCGGTGACCGGGCCCTCCACCCTCAGCTCGCGGCCGCTGCGGTCCCGGACGGTCTCCAGCCCGAGGGCCGGCAGGAACTCGGCGAGCGCGTTGATCATGGCCGTCTCGACCAGCTCCCGGGCCGACCCGGCCCCCTGTCCCGGTTCCGCCGCGGCGGCGGCGTCGGCCAGCCGTGGGGAGGGGAGCCAGTCGAGGGCCGCGACGCCCGCGCACAGGTCGCGGTCGTCCACGGGGCGTGCGGGGCGGATGCGCACGCCGGGACCCTGGTCACCGAAGGCGACCGGCAGGCCGGCGAGCAGCACCGCGTCGGTGAGGCGGTCGGCGAGGGCGGGATCGACCCGGCCGGCGGACGGGCCGGCGCCGTCCGGGGCGGGGGGCTGCCGGTGCGACGGGAAGCTCAACGGTGCGGGCCCTTCTGAGCGGCCCCCGGCCGGTGGGCGGCGGGGGGCGGGGGGTGAACGGGGACGTGGACGGGACGGACGGGGCGGCCCGCCCGACGCACTGACGAACTCCAGTTCCCCACCCTTCACGGCCTCAAACTCCTTTCGGCATGGGCATGATGGGCGGACCGCGGGGTGCCGGGCCCGGCCCCCCGGCCGGGCCCGCGCCGTGGCGCCGGGCAGGCCTGCGAGCAGGCACTATCAGCCACTCCCGGCGGCGGACGTCCGCGTTCCGGCCGATCACCCCGCTCCGGGGTTGACCGGCCAAATTGGTCCATGCCACTTTCTGATCGCGCGGCCCGCCACCTCCTCCCCCACGACCGTCCCCGAGGTGGACCCGGGCTCCCCTCCGCCGGTGCCGCGCAACGTCCCCCACTCCAGGAGAGGAACCCCATGACCGTCCGAACCAGCCGCCGGCGCCCCCGCCTGCGCGCGGCGTTCGCCGCCGCCGTCGCCGCCGGGCTCGGCGCCGCAGTGCTCGGCGCCCTGCCGGCGGCCGCCGCGGGCGAGCCGCTCGCCGTGCAGTACCGCAACGGCGGCAGCGGCAGCTCGCAGGCCTCGCCGTGGCTCAAGGTCGTCAACACCGGATCGGCGCCGGTCGCCCTGGACCAGGTCAAGCTGCGCTACTACTTCAGGTCCGACGCGCCCCTGGCCGCGTACCGCTTCGCCTGCGACTGGGCCGTGCGGGGCTGCGCCAACGTCACCGGCACCATCGGCACCATCAACGAGTCCGGCGCCGCCGCCGACCGCTACCTGGAGATCGGCTTCACCGCGGGCGCCGGCACGCTGGCCCCGGGGGCCGACAGCGGCGACCTCCAGCTGCGCGTGCACCGCACCGACTGGCAGTCGATGAACCAGGGCGACGACTACTCCTTCGGCGCCGCGCAGAGCGGCTACGCGAACTGGACCAAGGTCACCGCCAGTCTCGCCGGCGTCCAGGTCTGGGGCACCGCCCCCACCCGGCCGACCGTCCCGGGCGGCGAGGTGATGTTCGACGACCTCGACTACACCGGTCACGACGACCCCTCGCTCGCCGCCCACGGCTGGAACGCGCGCTCGGGCGGCGGCGGGCCGGGCGTCGCCGGGGCCACCTGGGAGGCCGGGAACGTCACCTTCGCCAAGGAGGCCGGCAACTCGGTGATGACCCTGCGGACCTCGACCGCCGGGACCCCCGAATCCACCCGGCACAGCGAGTTCCACAGCCAGGCCATGAAGTTCCGCAACGGCACCTACGCCGCCCGGGTCCGCTTCTCCGACGCCCCCGTGAGCGGCCCCGACGGCGACCACCTGGTGCAGAGCTTCTTCGCCATCAACGACCTCAAGGCCCCGAACGCCGACGACTACTCCGAGTACGACTTCGAGTACCTCCCCAACGGCGGCTGGGGCGAGACCTCGAACATCTTCTTCACCACCTCGTGGGAGACGTACGGCCCGGACGGCTCCGTCAACCAGTACACGACCTCCCGCAGCTCGTTCGCCGGCTGGCACGACCTGGTCCTGACGATCGACGACAGCGCCATCGTCTACTACGTCGACGGGGTCGAGTTCTCCCGCCACGACGCCCGCTACCTCCCGGAGCGGCCGATGGTGATCGCCTTCAACCAGTGGCTCACCGACCTCGCCGGGCAGACCGGCACCGAGGAGCGCAGCTACGAGGAGCAGGTGGACTACGTGCTGCACGTCAAGGACCGGGTGCTGACGCCCGCCCAGGTCGGCGCCGCCGTGACCGCCTACCGGGCCGCCGGGACGTCCTTCACCGACACCGTCCCCGCGCCCTGACCCGGACCCCGTCCGTACCCGGCCTGGCCGGGCCCCGGGGCCCGCCCCCCGGGGGGGCCCGCCGGGCGCGCCCGGCCCCCCCCGCGACCCGGGTGGGGGCGTGGTCGAGGGCCGACAGGGCGGCGG
>NZ_JBHYUU010000256.1:5115-9628 GCF_042749955.1 Kitasatospora sp. NPDC059462
GCCCGGGCCCCCGTCCGTCCCCGGCCGGCCGGGCCCGGCCGCCCGGCCCGCGGCGGGGCACGGCAGGCGTGCGTCGAGCACGGCGGGGCGCGCGGTGCTTCGTACACCACGGCCGGGTCGGAGGCGGTGCGGCGGACGGGTGGCTCCACGGGCCGCCCGGCCCCCGGACGGAGGGGCGGGGGCCGGGGGAATCCGCAGGTGGGCGGCGGCGGGCCGGGAGATCGCCGCGGCAAACCGGCGCACCGGCGCCCGCCGGCCCCCACCCGCACCACCGGGCGCCGCCGTCCCACCCTTGGCCCCGGCCCCGGGGACCCGCACGATCTCAGGTGTCCGGCGGCCCGCCGCCCGGTGCGGTGCGCAGCAATGGGTAGTCGCCCCCATTGATCCCCGCACCGTTCCGGAGGTCCGCTGGACACCGCCCGCGGCCGCGCTCCCCCGCCCCGCCCCGTCCCCACCCACCCCCACCCGTCGAGTGAGCAAGGCCAGGTGAACGGCATGCACGACCCCCACGAACCGGTGCACCGGGTGTCCCGGCGGTCCGCGATGTACCTGCGGTGCCGCCCGTACGACCCGCAGGAGGCCGACGACGTACGCTCCGCCATGGAGCACCTGGCCCACCGCCTCGCGCTGCCCCGCCCCGACGTCTACGCCGACCACGGCCTGAGCACCCGCGGCCCGCTGCCGGCGCTGGCCAGTCTGCTCACGGCGGCCGAGCGCGGCTGGGTGGACGTGGTGCTGGTGCCCGGCCCGTTCGTGTTCTCGCTCGACGACCGCGCGGCGGCGAACACCGTGCGCCGCCTCGCCCGGGCGGGCTGCCAGGTCGTCGAGGCCCCGGGCCGGGTGGTCCGCCCGGCCGCGCCGCGACAGACGCCCGCGCGCGCCCGCCTCACCGCTCCCGCCGCCCCGGTGCCGCACGCCGACGGCGGACCGGTGGCGTCCGGGGCGCTCTGAGCGGGTACGCCCGGCCCCGGTCGACGGGGGCGGGGCGGACACGGGCATCATGGGGACATGTCCGCTCACACTCCCTGTTCCCCCGGCCTGGCGTGGTGCCGATGAACCGGCCGCCGGCGCCGGACGTGCCCGGGGGCCGCGGCTTCGTGGGGCGGGTAGGGGAACTCGCCCGGCTGACCGAGGGGCTGACCCGGCCGCCGGCCGTGCTGCTCGTCGAGGGCGAGGCCGGTGTCGGGAAGTCGCGGCTGGTCGCCGAGGCGGTGCGGGCCCTGGAGGGCACCGGACGCGCGGTGCTCCGCGGCCGCTGCCACCCGCTGCGCGAACCGGAGCCGTTCGGCGCCGTGGTGGACGCCCTGCGGGACGCCGCCGCCCTGCTGCCCCCGCCCGGCGAACTGCCGCCGAGCACCGGGGCCCTGCGCGGGGTGCTGCCGGACCTCGCCGACCGGCTGCCCGCCACGCCGCCGGACGGCGGGGAGCTGGTGTCCGCCCGGCGGTCGGCCGCGCGGGGGCTGCGGGCGCTGCTGGCCGCGCTCGACGATCCGGTGCTGGTGGTCGAGGACGTGCAGTGGGCCGACGACGCCACGCTCGACCTGCTGCTGCGGCTGGCCCGTGATCTGCCGCCGCGGCTCTCCCTGGTGGTCACCTACCGCCCCGAGGACCTGCCGCCCGGCGTCCCGTCGCCCGCCGCCGCCTACCGCGGCGCGCCGGGTGCGCCGGGGAGCGGCGCGGACGTGGTGCGCCTGGAGCCGCTGGACGCGGCGGAGGTGGCGGAGCTGGCCCGGGCCGCACTCGGTCCGGCGGGCGGCACCGAGCTCGCCCGGGTGCTGCACGCGCGCACGGCGGGCCTGCCGCCGGCCGTCGAGGAGGAGCTGCGGGCCCTGACGGGGCGTCCGTCGCCCCGGCGGGGGGCGGACCTGGCGGTCCGGCTGGCTCAGGCCGACCTCCCGCGCGCCCTGGCGGACGCCGTGACCGGGCGGCTCGCCGGGCTCGGCCCGCAGGCCGCGGCCGTGGTCGATGCGGCGGCCGTGCTCGGGGTGCCCGCCGACCAGGACCTGCTCACCGCGGTCGCCGGGCTGGACGCCGGGGACGGTGCGCAGGGCCTGGCCGAGGCGCTGCACCGGGCCGTCCTGCACGAGACCTCGCCGGACCGCTACGCCTTCCGCCATCCGGCGGTCCGCCAGGTCGCCCACCGGCGGATCGCCGGGCCCGGGCGGCGGGTCCTGCACCGGCGGGCGGTCGCCGCGCTGGAGACCCGCGAACCCCGCCCGCTCGCCCGGATCGCCGAGCACACCCTCGCGATGGGCGACCGCGCGGCCTGGCAGGACCTCGCCCAGGCCGCCGCCGACCAGGCCGTCGCGCTCGGCGACCCGGGCGGCGCGCGCCGGATGCTGCGCAGCCTGCTGGACGAGCCCGACCTCGACCCGCGCCGGCGCGGCCGGGCCGCCCTGGCGCTGGCCCGGCTGGCGGCCGACGACGTGGACCCGGCGGCCAGCGTGCAGGTGCTGAGCGGCATGGTCGCCGATCCGCGGCTGCCGGTCGCCGACCGCGGCGAGATCCGGCTCGCGCTCGGCTTCCTGACCGCGGTGCACAGCGGCAACCGGGCCGGGTTCGACCGGATCCGGGAGTCCCTGGAGGAGCTGGAGGAGCGCCCGGTGCGGGCGGCCCGGGCCATGGTGGCGATCTCCATGGACGAGCGCGACGGCGCGGGCCGGCACGCCTGGGAGTGGCTCGACCGGGCGGATCGGCTGCTCGCGGAGCACCCGGACGAGGACGTGGCCGCCGCCGTGCGGGCCACCTCGCTGACCTTCCAGGCCCGGGCGGGCGATCCGGCGGTCTGGGGCCGGCTGGACGAGCTGCCGCGCGCCTCCGAGCGTCCGGAGGTGATGCGCCAGACCACCCGGGCGCTGTACAACACCGGCGAGATCGCCATCGAGCTGGGCTACGACACCCGGGCCGCGCACCTGCTGACGGAGAGCCGGCGGCTGGCCCGGCTGACGGCCATCCCCTATCTGGAGTGCTACAGCCGGCTGGCGCTGATCCGGCTGGACATGCTGGCCGGGCGCTGGGACGGGGTGGAGCAGCGGTTCGCCGCGCTGGGCGCGGAGTTCGACGACCTGGCGATGGCCGGGGCCGAGCGCGCGCTGCTGTTCGGGCGGCTGGCGGCGGGGCGGGGCCGGCTGGCGGTGGCCCGGGAGGAGTTCACGGTCGCCGCGCGGTACGGGCAGCGGGAGTCGCAGGTGACGGTCGCGCTGCGGGCGGCCGCCGGGCTCGGGGGTCTGCAGCTGCTGGAGGGCGACACCGCCGGGGCCGCCGCCACGGCCGGCCCGGCGCTGGCGACCGCGCGCCAGGCCGACGCCTGGGCGCGCACCGCCGAGCTGTTGCCGGTCGCGGTGGAGGCGCTGCTGGCGACGGGCGCGCGGGCGGAGGCCGGCGCCGTCGTCGAGGAGGCCGCCGGGGCGCTCGCCGAGCGGGGCGCGCCCGCCGTGTCGGCGGCGCTGGACCTGGCCCGGGGGCTGCTGGCGGCGGCCGGCGGCGGGCCGGGGGCGGTGGAGGCGTTCACCCTGGCCCGGGACCGCTGGCAGGACATCGGGCGCCCCTACGAGGCGGCGCGGGCCGACGAGCGGATCGCCGCCGCACTGGCCGCCGTCGACCGCACCCGGGCGGCGGAGCGGATGGCGGCCGCCGAGCGGGTCTACCTCGGCCTGGGGGCGACCACCGACACCGCCCGGTGCCGCAAGCTGCGCCGGGACCTCGATCTCGGCGGGATCGGCTCGCCGGGGCGGCGGGGCTACGGCAAGCAGCTGTCGCCGCGCGAGCGTCAGGTGGCGGAGCTGCTCGCCCAGGGCGCCGCCAACCAGGACATCGCCCAGGCGCTCTTCCTCTCGCCGCGCACGGTGGAGCACCATGTGGCGAACGTGCTGCACAAGCTGGGCACCGGCCGGGCCGGGACGGCGCAGGCGCTCGCCCGGGCCGAGGCCGAGGCCGGGGAGGTGTCGGACGACGGGCCGGCGCCGGGCCCCTCATCGTTCCCGGGGAGCGATAGGTAGTCACCCGCATTGATCCGGCCGGGCCGGGCGGGTTCCCTGGTGGTCACCGGCGAGCGAGCGGGGCAGCCGCTCCCCGACCAGGAGGGATCCCAGGAGATGAGTGCACGTCACCACGCGCCGAGCGCGACCGCCGTCGAGGCGTCGGACGGAGTGGCCCCGGCGGGGGCCACGGTCCGGATCTCCCCGTCCCCCCGCCGGGCGGGGAACCATCCGCTCGCCCTGGTCCGGCTGGCCCGGCTGAGCCGTTCCGGCCCCGCGCACTGGGCGCACTGAGCCCGCCGGTCCCCGGCCCGCCGCGTGCGGGCGGCAGGCCGGGGACCGGCTGATCACGGAAGGACCAGGCCCTGTCCGGGCGATCGGACAGGGCCTTCGCCGTGTCCGCGGGCCGGTCGCCGTCAGCAGCCGACCGGCACGGTGAGGGTGGCGGTGGCGGGCGGCCAGCCCCGTTCGGTGGTCTCCAGCGATCCCGTGACGTTCGCGCCGCACGGCGCGGTGACGGTGAGCCCGCCCACCGC
>NZ_JBHYUU010000257.1:0-9454 GCF_042749955.1 Kitasatospora sp. NPDC059462
TCGCGCGGGGTGGGGCGGCGATGTCTGCCGCGGGGCGCAGGTCGGCGTGTGAGGCGTCGGGTGCGCCGAGGGACGGGCGGTGGGCGTATAACGGGCGGGGCCCCTTCCGCGTGCCTTTGCGGGCAACCCCCTTGCGCCACGCCCGACGTGAACGCTTCAATCAAGTTAGGAAACTTTCCTAACCCTCTCTCAGGGGTCCGGCCACCCCCATGTCCGGACCAGGGAAACGGAGCGTCAGATGCGTACCCAGCACCGCACCGCCCGCACCGCCCGCCTCGCCCTCGCCGCCCTGCTGGTCGCCGCCCCGGCCACCGTCGCGGCCGCCGGAGCCGTCCACGCCGCCCCCGCCGCCGGCAGCGTCCGGCTCGCCGCCGTGGGTCTGGACGACCCGCACAAGAAGGACATCGCCATGCAGCTGGTGTCCAGCGCCGAGAACTCCTCCCTCGACTGGAAGGCCCAGTACAAGTACATCGAGGACATCAACGACGGCCGCGGCTACACCGCCGGCATCATCGGCTTCTGCTCCGGCACCGGCGACATGCTCGAACTCGTCGAGCACTACACCGACCTGAAGCCGGGCAACATCCTCGCCAAGTACCTGCCGGCGCTGCGCAAGGTCAACGGCACCGACTCGCACTCCGGCCTCGGCTCCGCCTTCGAGCGCGACTGGGCGACCGCCGCCAAGGACACCGTCTTCCAGCAGGCCCAGAACGAGGAGCGCGACCGGGTCTACTTCAACCCCTCGGTCAACCAGGCCAAGGCCGACGGCCTGCGCGCGCTCGGCCAGTTCGTCTACTACGACGCCATCGTCATGCACGGCCCCGGCACCAGCTCCGACAGCTTCGGCGGGATCCGCGCCGCCGCCCTGAAGAAGGCCAAGTCCCCCGCCCAGGGCGGCGACGAGGCCACCTACCTGAAGGCCTTCCTGGACGCCCGCAAGGTCGTCATGAAGCAGGAGGAGGCCCACGCCGACACCAGCCGGGTCGACACCGAGCAGCTGGTCTTCCTCAACGCCAGGAACTTCGACCTCAACCCGCCGCTGAAGTGGAAGGTCTACGGCGACAGCTACGTCATCAACAGCTGACGCGGGGCCGGTGCGCCGGGGGGCCCGGGGGGGGCCCGCGGGGGCCCTGCTCGCCGTACGGGTCAGTCCTGCGGCCAGGCGTCGGCCAGCATCTTCCGGGTGTCCGCCAGCAGCTGCGGCAGCACCTTGGTGTGGCCGACCACCGGCATGAAGTTGGTGTCCCCGCCCCAGCGCGGCACCACGTGCTGGTGCAGGTGGGCCGCGATGCCGGCCCCGGCCGCCGCGCCCTGGTTCATGCCGATGTTGAAGCCGTGCGCACCCGAGGCCGCGCGCAGCGCCGTCATCGCCTTCTTGGTGAACACCGCCAGCTCGGCCGTCTCCGCCCCGTCCAGCTCGGTGTAGTCCGCCGCGTGCCGGAACGGGACCACCATGAGGTGCCCGCCGTTGTACGGGTACAGGTTGAGCACCGCGTACACGGTGTTGCCGCGCGCGACGACCAGCCCGTTCTCGTCGCTCAGCGACGGGATCGAGCAGAACGGGCAGCCGTCGTCCGGAGCCGGGCCGGTGGGCTTGTTCTCGCCCTGGATGTAGGCCATCCGATGGGGGGTCCAGAGGCGGCGGAAGCCGTCCGGCTCCCCGACGCCCTGCTGCAGTTCCGGCTCAGTCGTCATGCTGATCAGCATATTCGCCCAACCGTGCTTGCAAAGCCGCGCGGGGCGGACTCCTGAAGGAGCCCGCCCCGCGCCCGCGCACACCCGACGGCGTCAGACCTGGATCCGGCGCTCCACCGCGTCCACGATCTCGGCGACGGCGTCGGCGACCGGCACGCCGTTCTTCTGCTCTCCGTTGCGGTAGCGGAAGGAGACCGCGCCCGCCTCGACGTCGTCGTTGCCGGCGATCAGCATGAACGGCACCTTGCTGCGCTGCGCGTTGCGGATCTTCTTCTGCATCCGGTCGTCCGAGGTGTCCACCTCGACCCGGATCCCGCGCTTCTTCAGCTCGGCCGCGACCTCCAGCAGGTACGGCACGTGCTCGTCGGTGATCGGGATGCCGGTCACGGTGACCGGGGCCAGCCACGGCGGCATGGCGCCGGCGTAGTGCTCCAGGAGCACCGCGAAGAACCGCTCGATGCTGCCGAACAGCGCCCGGTGGATCATGACCGGCCGCTGGCGCGAGCCGTCCGCCGCCGTGTACTCCAGGTCGAAGCGCTCGGGCAGGTTGAAGTCGAGCTGGATGGTCGACATCTGCCAGGTGCGGCCGATGGCGTCGCGCGCCTGCACCGAGATCTTCGGGCCGTAGAAGGCCGCGCCGCCCGGGTCCGGGACCAGCGGCAGCCCCTGCTTCTCGGCCACGCTCGCCAGAACGGCGGTGGCCTCCTCCCACGCGTCGTCGGTGCCGACGAACTTCTCCGGGTCCTTGGTGGACAGCTCCAGGTAGAAGTCGGTCAGACCGTAGTCGCGCAGCAGGTTGAGCACGAAGGTGAGGGTGGAGTCGAGCTCCTCCGCCATCTGCTCACGGGTGCAGTAGATGTGCGCGTCGTCCTGGGTGAAGCCGCGGGCGCGGGTCAGCCCGTGCACCACGCCGGACTTCTCGTACCGGTACACCGTGCCGAACTCGAACAGGCGCAGCGGCAGCTCACGGTAGGAGCGGCCACGCGCGTCGAAAATCAGGTTGTGCATCGGGCAGTTCATCGGCTTGAGGTAGTAGTCCACGCCCTCGTCGAGCTGCATGGGCGGGTACATGCCGTCCGCGTACCAGTCGAGGTGGCCGCTCTTCTCGAAGAGCTTCCCCTTGGTGGCGTGCGGGGTGTAGACGAACTCGTAGCCCTCCTCCTCGTGCCGGCGGCGCGAGTAGTCCTCCATGGCGCGGCGGATGATGCCGCCCTTGGGGTGGAAGACGGCGAGGCCGGAGCCGATCTCCTCGGGGATGGAGAAGAGGTCGAGCTCGTTGCCGAGCTTGCGGTGGTCGCGCTTGGCGGCCTCCTCCAGGAACTCCAGGTGCGCCTTGAGCTCGTCCTTGCTCGGCCAGGCGGTCCCGTACAGGCGCTGGAGCATGGGGTTCTTCTCGCTGCCGCGCCAGTAGGCGGCGGCCGAGCGCATGATCTTGAACGCCGGGATCATCCGGGTCGACGGCAGGTGCGGGCCGCGGCAGAGGTCGCCCCAGCACAGCTCGCCGCTCTTGGCGTCCAGGTTGTCGTAGATGGTGAGCTCACCGGCGCCGACCTCGACGTCGGCGCCCTCGCCGGCGGTGGCGGCGGAGCCCTTGAGGCCGATCAGCTCCAGCTTGTACGGCTCGTGGGCCAGCTCCTCGCGGGCGGCCTCGTCGGTCACCACCCGGCGGGCGAACTTCTGCCCGCGCTTGATGATCTCCTGCATCTTCTTCTCGATGGCCTTGAGGTCATCGGGGTGGAACGGCGTCGCGACGTCGAAGTCGTAGTAGAAGCCGTCCTTGACCGGCGGGCCGATGCCGAGCTTGGCCTCCGGGAAGAGCTGCTGCACGGCCTGGGCCATGACGTGCGCGGTGGAGTGGCGCAGGATGTCGAGGCCGTCCGGGCTGGAGATCGCGACCGGCTCGACCTCGTCGCCGTCCTGGAGGGCGTGGGCGAGGTCCTTGAGCTGACCGCCGACGCGGGCGGCGATGATCGAGCGGTCGTCGGCGAAGAGCTCGGCGGCCGTAGTGCCCGTGGTCACCACGCGCTCTTCCCGATCGGGTTCGCGGTTGATGATTACCCGGACGTCCGTCACCGGTCTCTCCTGACGTGCTGGATTCAGAGGACGCAGCACAGCGCTGCGCCTGACGATGGTACCGAGAGCGGTGACCCCACCGTCACCTCCGTACCCTTCCTACCCGCCCCGCCCCTCCCCCAGCGTCTTGAGCAGCCGCTCCCGCTCGGCGTCCTCCAACCCGCACGGTTCCGGGCCGGTGGGCCGGGTCAGCCGCCGGAAGCCGCCGCGCCGCTCCAGGCGGCCGCTGATCCGCACCGGGGTGCCGGCCAGGTGGGCCTCGGCGGCGAGCCGGTAGGCGGGGTCGGCGAGGCGGATCTTGACCTCGTCGACCTCGGCGCCGCCGAGCACCCGCAGGCGTACGCTGCCGGGCCCCGCGGGGTCGGCGCGCTTGAGGCGGACGACGAGGCCGACGACGGTGACGGCGACGGCGGGCTCGATGCGTTCGAGGAGTTCGGCGGCCTCGTCGAGGGCGGGCAGGTCGCCGGGCGAGAACTCGACGGCGATCCGGCGGTCGCCGAAGCCGCCGGGGGTGCCGGCGGCGGCGGACCAGGCGACGGTGAACCGGCCGGCGGTGGCGCCGCGCACCAGGTCCTGGACGGATTCGACCAGCTCGCGGCTGACGCCGGACTGGACGGCGTTCTCGAAGGCCTCGCCGCCGCCGCTGACCCGCCGGTAGTCGACGGCGTCGCGCAGCGCCTCCAGGGCGCGGACCAGGGTGGTGACGGCGGCCCGGCCCTCGGGGGCGGGGGTGTAGGCGGTCAGGCCGGGGCCGGCGGCGACGACCAGGACGCGGTCGAGGAAGTCGCCGGCCCAGGCGTCCAGACGGGCACCGAAGTAGGCGGCGCGGGTGCGGCCGGCCTTGGCGCCGGCGGCGAGCATGGCGCGGGCGGCGCGCCGCAGCCGTTCGGTGTCGTCCCAGGGCGCCGCGCCGGGGACGGCGGCGGGGGGTGCGGCGAGGTCGCGGTGCCACTGGAGCTCGTCGCCGGGGACGGCCAGGGCGAGCAGGATGGCGCGGGCGGAGGGGCTGGCGGAGCGGGAGAGCGCGGTGACGGCGTCGGTGAGCAGGTCGACCGCGTCGTCGAAGCCGTCACCGGCGGGGACGAGCAGGCTGACGCCGGGGTCGGTGCCCTCGGGGGGTGTCCAGCGGCCGTAGCGGGCGGTGGGTCCGCCGCGCCGCACCCAGCCGTGCCGGGCGAGCAGGGTGGCGAGCACCGCGGGGTCGACGGCGGACGGATCGGGCAGCGGCGCGGTCTGCGGCGGTCCGCCGGCCTTGGCGCGCATCGGCCCGTGGGGCAGTGTCATGGGGCGGCTCCTCCCGGCCGGGGCCGGGCCGTCACGGGCTGCCGCCCGCTCCGACCCGGGCCATGATGGCGCACAGGGCGCGGTCGTCGAAGACCTTCGCGGTGGGGACGCGGACGTTGGTGCGGCGCTGCCCGGTGACGGGGTGGCCGGCCAGGTTGACCCAGTAGCAGCAGTGCCGCAGTTCGAGGGCGTCGGGGCGGGCGGCGAGCCAGCGGTCGACGCGGCGGGGCAGCAGCATGACGACGAGGATCCGGGGCACGGCGACCCGGGGCCGGGCGAGCTTGCGCAGGTGGTCGTTGTCCAGGGTGAAGGAGAAGAACGCGCCGCGCGGGTCGGGGGCGATCTGCTGGGTGGCCTTCAGCTGGATCTTGACGGTGACCTCGTCGTCGACCTCGTGGCTGCGCGAGCCGTGGCTGACCTGCCAGTCGATGCCGTTGTCGGGGAACGGCTGGGAGAGCGAGCAGCCGGCCGCGGCGGCGACCGCGTGCAGATAGCCGACTTGCAGGGTCTCCATGCAGGCGGTCACCGCCAGGTCGCCCCGCAGGACGGCCGCCGTCTCCTCGGGCTGCGGCTGCGTCAGCGCCATGACCGTCCGTCCTCCCCCGTCCCCCCGGGCCCGTCCGGATTCGAACAGGGCACCTGTGGGCAGGGTGCCCGGCCGGTGCCGCGCCAAACGGTTGAGGGTGCGTCAGGGGCGGGTATCACCGGAGCGGGATCGCGCCGTTCTCCGAGGGGCAGTCATGCAGCAGCACTGGTTCACCGGCCCGCTCGCCTCCTTCGACACCGAGACCACCGGCGTGGACGTCGAGAGCGACCGCGTCGTCTCGGCCGCCCTGGTCGTCCAGTCCGCCCCGGGCGCCGCCCCGGTGGCCACCGGCTGGCTCGCCGATCCCGGCGTCCCGATACCCGACGGCGCCCGCGCGGTGCACGGGATCAGCGACGAGACGGTGCGGGCGCACGGGCGGCCGGCGCCGGTGGTGGTGGCGGAGGTGGCCGCCGCGCTGGCCGAGCAGGCGCGGGCCGGGCGGCCGGTGGTGGTGATGAACGCGCCGTACGACCTGACGCTGCTGGACCGGGAGTTGCGCCGGCACCGGGGGGTGTCGCTGGCCGAGACGATCGCTCCGGCGGCCCTGCTGGTGCTGGATCCGCGGGTGTTGGACAAGTACGTGGACCGCTACCGCCGGGGCCGCCGGACCCTGACCGACCTGTGCGCGCACTACGGGGTGGAGCTGACCGGTGCGCACGACGCGGCGGCGGACGCGACGGCGGCGCTGGAGGTGGTGCGGACGATCGGCGCGCGCTACCCGGGGGCGCTGGGCGGGCTGACGGCGGCGGAGCTGCACCTGCGGCAGGCGGTCTGGCACGCGGCGCAGGCCCGGGGGCTGCAGGCGTGGTTCGACCGGTCGGGGGCGGACGAGCGGGTGGACCTGTCCTGGCCGCTGCGGCCGGCCCGGTGCGGGTGCGGCCGGCGGCTGTCGCCGGAGCACGAGTGCGAGGTGGCGGCGTAGCACGCGGGGCCGGGAACGCCGCAGGCCCCGACCGGTCTTCCGATCAGGGCCTGCGTGCTGTCCGGTGGGCGATACTGGGATCGAACCAGTGACCCCTTCGGTGTGAACGAAGTGCTCTCCCGCTGAGCTAATCGCCCGGGCAACGAGAAGAACTGTAGCACCATTCGGGGGGTGCCGTACAACTCGTTCGGGGAGTGCGTCCGACGCCTCCGCAGAACTCCTGCGTCACGCGGAAGGTGACTGCGCCTCAGCACATTCCCGGCACCGTTCGCCGGATTGCGGAAATACATGTGAGGCCCAGCCGATAATCGACTGGGCCTCACATATCACAATGCATTCCGGTGGGCGATACTGGGATCGAACCAGTGACCCCTTCGGTGTGAACGAAGTGCTCTCCCGCTGAGCTAATCGCCCGGGTGCAGGGAAAACATTACCGCATCCCGGGGGGTGGTCCGAACACGCCGCCCCGCCCCGGCGGCCCCGCCCGGACCCCCGGCGGGCGGCGGGCGGAGACGGGCGGACCGGCTCAGTCCTCGTGGATCTTCCAGGGCATGACCAGCCCGTACTTCCACAGGTACCAGCCGCCGAGCGCGGCGATCAGCGTCAGGCCGATCGCGGTGAGCGTGAGGTTGCGGCGCCGGACCTTCGGGTCCAGGGCCTTCTGCGCGGCCTCGGCCACCTTGCGGCGGGTCCAGCGCAGCGCCAGCTGGGCCCAGACGAACTCGGTCGCCCAGATGCCCATGCCGAGGAAGATGACCACCCAGCCGGGGCCGGGCAGCGGGAGCATGATCACTCCGAGCACCACCACGGCGAGGCCGACCAGGAAGACGGCCACCTGCCAGCTCAGGTGCAGCGGGCGGGAGCGGCGGATGAACCGCGGGGCGCGTGAGCCCAGCGGCTTGTCACCCTCCGTACCCCCCTCGCCGCCGGGCGTCGCTCCCCCGCCGCCCGCCCCCGTCGCCCCCGTGTCGTCCGGCACGATCGCGTCCCCCGTTCCGGTGTTCCCGCCCGCGTCGCCGCGTGCCTCGTCGCTTCGCACAGTCATGCCAGGAAACTAACCGAGAAGGGGCCCGGTAATCGCCGGCCGGGCACTCTGTGGCGATTCCGCAATGCGCCGTAAGGGGTACGACTCGCGCCCGAATCGGGACAGAGGGGTTTACATCGGTCGTGGAGGTGGGATGGTCCGTTCGCCGACGTGCGATTCCCCGAGCGCACACTGAGCGAAAGGCCATGGCGCTTATGAACACCACGGTCAGCTGCGAGCTGCACCTGCGCCTCATCGTGTCCAGCGAGTCCTCACTGCCCGTCCCCGCGGGCCTTCGCTACGACACCGCCGACCCCTATGCCGTGCACGCCACCTTCCACACCGGTGCCGACGAGACCGTGGAGTGGGTGTTCGCCCGAGATCTCCTTGCGGAGGGGCTGCACCGACCCACCGGTACGGGCGACGTCCGGGTGTGGCCGTCGCGCAGCCACGGGCAAGGGGTGGTCTGCATCGCCCTGAGCTCTCCGGAAGGAGAAGCCCTGCTGGAGGCCCCGGCCCGGGCGCTTGAGTCGTTCCTCAAGCGGACGGACGCCGCCGTGCCGCCCGGCACCGAACACCGTCACTTCGACCTCGACCGGGAGCTGTCCCACATCCTCGCCGAAAGCTGACCCCGACCGGAGGCGGTCACACCCCGCTGTCGGCGGGGTCGTAGCCCCTGCCGTCAACCGCAGCCGTCCTACTCGGGGGCACGGCAGCAGACTCAGCCGCGCACGACGCGGTCTCGGGGCCGGTGACGAAACGGTTCTCTCCCACTCGGAGCGGGCCCGCGGCACCGAAGGCGCCCGGCATCGGAGCCGGTCATCCCGTGGATGGCCGGCCTCGCTGCCGGGCGCGGCCATTTTCCCGCCCTCCCGCCGGCCCGTCGCCACCGCTCCCCGGCGCTCCCGCCCGGCCGGGCGGCTGCCCGGACGCCTGGCCGGGCGGACACCCGCCGGGCACGGACCCCGCGGAAAACCCCGTACAGACTGACGGAATCCGTACGCATCTTCGACGCAAGCCGCCGCCGCTCGTCGCACCGCCCCGGTAAGGTCTGGGAATGACCCGTAGTCGCGGGGTGCCCACGGCCCCCTCCGCACGAGGAGCCTCCACGTGCTGATCACCCATGACACCGAGTGCGCGCTGAGCATCCTCGTCGAGCTGCTCAACACGGCCCCCGAGGTGTGCGGCACCGAGCTGATGCCCGACGTGGCCGCCCTCGACGCCTTCGTGGTCCGGCAGGAGATCAGCGAGATCGATTCGCTGACCGAGGACGACCTGCGCCAGGTGCACCAGCTGCGCACCCGGCTGCGCGAGGTCTACGGCACGGAGTCCACCGAGGAGGCCGCCGAGCTGGTCAACGCCCTGGTCGCGGCCGCCGGCACCACGCCCCGGCTGACCAACCACGACCACCACGGCTGGCACATCCACTACTTCGCGCCGCACGCCGCCCTCGGCGACCACCTGGCCGCCGAACTCGGCATGGCACTGGCGTTCATCCTCACCGCGGGCGAGCGCGAACGGCTGCGCCGCTGCGAGGCGCCGGACTGCGCACGGGTCTTCGTGGACCTCTCGCGCAACCGCTCGCGCCGCTACTGCGACAGCCGGACCTGCGGGAACCGGCTGCACGTGGCCGCCTACCGGGCCCGCCAGCGCTCGGCGGACACCGTCAGCCCGGCCTGAACCGGCCGCGGGGCCGCTGCGCTCAGATGCCGCGGCGGCGCAGGATCTCCTCGATGTCGGCGAACTCGTCGAGGCCGTCGCGGCCCTTGCCCTTCTTCTCGGCGCGCCCGGCCTTCTCCGCACGGGCGGCCTTCTCCGCGTGCCCGGGCGCCGCGGCGGCGGCCGGGGCGCCGGTGGCGGGGGCCACGGC
>NZ_JBHYUU010000258.1:0-9432 GCF_042749955.1 Kitasatospora sp. NPDC059462
AGGCGGACTTGATGGAGCAACCCCCGCGCGCGCGGGGCCGACGGTGTCCAGCTTGGCGTTGGCGATCCCGGCGACGAGCAACCCCCGCGAGCGCGGGGCCGACCGTTTGGAGCACCGCGGCTTCTACCCTCCGCCGGAGCAACCCCCGCGAGCGCGGGGCCGACAAGAGCACGACGCCAGTCACCTGGCCAGCTACGGAGCAACCCCCGCGAGCGCGGGGCCGACCACCGTCCAGCGAGAGACCGACCCGGATGCCGAGAGCAACCCCCGCGAGCGCGGGGCCGACACTTGCTGACCTGCGGGTTCTTGCGTCAGAGGGCGCTGGTTGATTCAGTTCGATTGAATGGCCGCCTGGATGGAAGTAGATGGGTCACCGTCATCTCCACTTGTTCCCGGGCCGGTTGTCAGTGCTGTGGCCTACGCTCCCGAAGCGTAGTCGCATGCGGAGGTCGAGATGGTGGTTGAGGGCCATTGGCGGGGCTACCCGCCTGAGGTCGGGGGCTGGTTGGGCGCGTTGTGGGGCAAGTCGGCTGGGCGGGCGGGAGGGACGGCGAATCTTCTGCTTTCGCACATGCTGGACACCGCCGCGGTGGCCGAGGCGGTCTGGGACCGCTACCTCCCGCAGGTTACGCGGTGGCGTCTGGACGGCTTGGCGGGGGGCGTGGGGAAGGGGCGGCGCCTGTTCGCGTGGTTGTGCGGGGTTCATGACCTGGGCAAGGCCACCCCGGCGTTCCAGCATCTCGATGCCGCGGGTGAGGCGGCCGTCCGGCAGGCGGGGCTCACGTGGGACAAGTACGCGGTGAAGGGGTCGTCCTGGCGGCACGACAAGGCCGGCGCGCGGGTGCTGAGGGCGCTGCTCGCCGAGGCGAAGTGGAGTGAGGAACAGGTCGGCTGGGTCTGGCCGTTGGTCGCCGGCCACCATGGCCTGGTCCCGACAGTCGGGCAGCTCGCCCCGCCGAAGAAGAACGAGAAGCTGCAGGGGCACAGCCGGCCTTGGAGGCTCGCGCAGCGGGCCTTGGCGGAGGTGTTCTCCCGGGAGGTCGGCTACGACGGTGAGTCGCCGCTTTCCGGGGTGGAGCCCGTTCTGGTGCCGAGTCGTGCGATGCAGCTTCAGCTGTCCGGCTTCGTGGTGATGGCGGATTGGATTGCCAGCGACGAACGGCACTTCACCGGCGTGTCGGATCTGTCGAGGGTGACGATGTCCCGGGCTCGGCAGCGGGCTGCGGCGGCGTGGTCGAAGCTGGAACTGCGCGGTGGCTGGGGTGCGTTGGCGGTTCCCGGGCCGGAGTCGTTCCGGGATCGCTTCGGTCATGGGCCCAGGCCGTCGCAGGAGCTGGTCCTCGATGTGGTGCGTCGGATGGGCGGGCCTGGCCTGGTGATCGTCGAAGCGCCGATGGGGGAGGGGAAGACGAAGGCGGCGCTGGCCGTGGCGGAGGCGTTGGCGGCCCGCTACGGCGCGGACGGGCTGTTCCTGGGTATGCCGACCCAGGCGACCGCGGACCCGATGTTCACCCAGGTGCGCTCGTGGCTGCGCGAGGTCGGGGAGGGGCTGGAGGACCAGGTCGCGCTGCTGCACGGCAAGCGGATGTTCAACAAGGAGTGGCGTGGCCTGTTGGAGGGCGCGGGGGAGTGGGGGCAGGGCGCGGACGACCCGTTCTCCTTGGTGGGGGAGGACGAGTACGGTCTGCCGGCCGACTCCTTCGACGGGTGTGAGGGTGCGGCGCGCAGAGCCCCCGCGGAGTGGTTCCTGGGACGCCGTCGTGGTCTGCTGAGCCCGTTCGCGGTCGGCACGATCGACCAGCTCCTGTATGCCGCGACTCGAACCAAGCATGTGATGCTGCGGACGGCCGGTCTGGTCGGCAAGGTCGTGATCCTGGACGAGGTTCACGCCGCCGATGTCTACATGTCGCAGTTCCTGTTGGAGGGGTTGTGGTGGCTCGGGCAGGCCGGAGTGCCGGTGGTGCTGCTGTCGGCGACCTTGCCGCCCGAGCAGCGGCATCGTCTGGTCGCCGCGTACCTGGCCGGTGCGCAGTCGGCGGAGGAGCCTGCGGGGCTGGGGCTTCCGGAGCCACAGGGCTATCCGAGCGTGACGGCTGCCTGGGTGGGCCGGGACGGTCGGCCGGAGCTGTTGGTCGAGAGCGGAGAGTCGTGGCGCGGCGACCTCCGGGTCCAGGTCGAACTGCTGAACGAGGCGACGGTGGCGGCTCGGGGCGATGACCCCGGAACGGCCGATGCCGCCGTGGCCGACTGCCTCAAGGACCGCCTGACCGACGGCGGATGCGCCCTGGTCATCCGCAACACCGTCGCCCGCGCCCAGTCCACCTTCGAATCCCTCCAGAAGGAGTTCGGCTCCGACGTCCGCCTCCTGCACGGCCGCCTGCACGCCGGCCACAGGGCGGACCGTACGCAGCAGGTGTTGGACTTCCTCGGACCGCCCAGCCAGGGACATGAGCGCCCCGACAGGCTGATCGTCGTTGCCACCCAGCTCGCCGAGCAGTCCTTCGACGTCGACGCCGACCTGCTGATCACCGACCTCGCCCCGATCGACCTGCTCCTCCAGCGCATCGGCCGCCTCCACCGCCACGACGGCGTGAAACGCCCCCACCGGCTGTCCCGGCCCACCGTGGTCGTCACCGGCCTCCACCTCCACGACGACGAAGCCCCGCACATCCTGGGCGCCTCCGAGAAGATCTACGGCCGCTACCTGCTCCTGCGCACGGCCGCCGAGATCAAGCGGGTGACCAAGGACGGCGGGGACACGTGGGGCATCCCCGGTCAGGTGCCGGACCTGGTGGCGCGGGTTTACGGCACCGGCCCCGTCGTCCCGGACACATGGGCCGAGGCCGAGACGCAGGCCCGGCAGGACTGGGAGAGGCGGCAGGCCGAGCGCCGCGAGAACGCCACCCGGTACGTGCTCACCCGCGCTGGGGAGCACGGCGAACCGACCCTGGCCGGACTGCACCGCGGTGCCCACGGCAAGCTGACCGAGGGACAGTTCGAGGCACTCGTCCGCGACGGTGAACGGAGCGTGGAAGTCGTCCTGGTACGCCGCACCGGGAGCGGCTTCCACGCGATGGCCGGCCGCAGGCTCGGCCCGAACGGCGAGGTCGCCGCCGAACTGCTGGACGACGTCCTCGCGGGAACGGTGCGCCTCCCCGCCAAACTGACAGCGGCGGCCGAGCAGGCGCTCGGCCCGCTGGCCGGCTGGCGCGACCACCCCTGGCTGCGCTACAGCCTGGCCCTCGAACTCGACGAGGACGGCGAAGCGACCCTCGGAGACTTCCGGCTGCGCTACGACGACGACCTCGGCCTCGTGGTGAGCGGGGGACGCCGGTACGGATGGCGGTGAGGTGGTGGGCCGGGCGATTGCCGGGCCCACCCCCCAACCCCGCGAGTGCGGGGCCGACTTGTGCCCGTCACGGGCGGCCAAACACGGCCAGGGGCCATCCCCGCGCGAGCGAACCTGCGGGGCCGATGGGCAATTCAAGCATTCGCCCCACGATCGGCCGCTGATGATGCCACGATGATTCAACAACGAGCTAAACAGGGCTAGTTGGGAGATAGGCGCGTGTCTGGGTACAACCTTGTCGACGAACCTTGGCTGACGGTGCGGCCTGTCGGCGGAGGCCCTCCCGTTGAGCTGGGGATCGCCGAGGTTCTGGCCCGTGCCCACGAGTTCGAGGGGATCGTCGTCGAGTTCTCCACCCAGCTCCCGGCCCTCCTGCGCCAGGTCCTGCTGCCCATCGTCGCCCACGCCACCGGAGCGCCCGGGACGCTCCGCGAGAAGGGCGAGCGCCTCACGCAGAACGGAGGGTTCGCCGAGGACGAGCGCAAACGCCTCCAGGTCCATCTCGACGAGCACCGGGCGAAGTTCGACCTCTTCGACCCGGCCGCCCCGTTCGCGCAGGTCGCAGGGCTGCGCACCGCGAAGGACGAGACGAAGGGCTCTGCCGCTCTCGTGGCGACGGCCGCGAGCGGCAACAACGTCCCGCTGTTCGCCAGCCGCACGGACGCGGACCCGCTCGACCTGACACCGGCCCAGGCCGCCCACTGGCTCCTGCACGCCCACTGCTGGGACACCGCGGCGATCAAGACCGGCGTCGTCGGCGACGACCAGGTCAAGGCGGGCAAGACCACCGGGAACCCCACCGGCCCGCTCGGCCAGCTCGGCGTGATCGTCCCCACCGGGCGCACCCTGTACGAGACGCTCATGCTCAACCTCCCGGTCATCCCGCTCAGCGTCCTCGGCGTCCCTCAGTGGATGCGGGGCCCCCACGGCCCGTCCTGGACGGCGCGCGCAGCCGAGGGTCTGCTCGACCTGTGGACCTGGCAGGCCCGGCGGATCCGTCTCGTCCCGCACCGGGATGACGCCGGGCAGCTGAGAGTCGCACGGGTGGTCATCAGCGCCGGCGACCGCCTCACGCGGCTGCCCGAGCAGGAGCCGCACACCGCCTGGACGTTCACTGCCCCCGCCAAGAAGTCCGTTTCAGCCCTGCCCGAGCGCCGGCCGCGCCGCCACACCCAGGGCAAGGCCGCCTGGCGGGGCCTGGACGCCCTCCTCGCCCCCATCCGCCAGAGCGCCGACGGGGCCTTCGAGACCAGCGTCCTGCTCGATGAGGTCAGCGGACTGCAGGAGAGCGGCAAGCTCGGCGCCGACTACCCGCTTCAGGTCGAGACCTTCGGCATGGTCTACGGCACCCAGTCCGCCGTCGTCGAGGACGTCATCCACGACGCCATTCCGCTGCCGCTGCTCGCTCTCCATCAGGACAGCGAAGCCCACCAGTTCCTCCTGGACGCGGCCGAACAGGCGGAACTCCTCGCGAGGGCCGTCAACAACCTCTCCGCGGACCTGCGCCGCGCCGCCGGCACCGACCCCATCCCCTGGGACAAGGGCCAGCGCCCCGGCGATCTCCTCCTGCACATCCTCGACCCCCTGGTGCGCCGCCTGCTCGCCGGCGTGCGCGCAGCCGGTGACGACGAGGACGTCCTGGAACGGGGTCGGCTCGCGTGGGAGCGGATCGCCCACCGCCACGCTGGGGAGGCGGCGAACACGCTCCTGCTGGCCGCACCGGCCGCCGCGTTCGGCGGCCGGACGATCGACCAGAGCGGCAAATCGGGCAAGGCACAGACCTACCGGCTCGGCACGGCCGGCGCCAACTTCCGGCGCCAGGTCGACGAGATCCTCCCCCGCCACACCGATGCCGTGCGGCAGGCGGCCGCCGCACGGGAAGCCGAGACCGGACCTGCCCTCGACTCCGACCCCGCCCCTGGAGCGGACTTTGACTACTGAGCACACCACTGCCCGCAAAAAGCGCCGGTACTGGGACGATTTCACCGCCCCCGACCACACCTGGCGCACCGACCCCCGCACCAAGCAGCCACGCCGACCCCCCGGCGAGGACCTCGCCGCCATGCGCTCCGGCCTCGGACGGCCCGCCATGGACAGCCCCAGGACGTGGCCGCTCTACAGCTGTGACGTCGACGACCGTCTCGCGCTGCGCGACGAGGTCTCCGACGAGCAGAAGGCCGAACACGCCGCCCTGGCCCTCTACGGCCTGCACCAGCAGAGCCAGTCCACACCGATGCACCGCCGGGGCGTCAAACTCGGCGAGGCCCTGCGGGCCCTGCGCCGCAGCGGCAAGTTCAGCGAGGAAGCCCTCGACACCCGGGTCGCCCAACTCGCGGGCGCCACCAGCGTGTCCGCGCTGCTGGTCCACCTGCGCGGCCTGATCACCCAACTGCGCACCGTCGGGCAGCCGCTGGACTACAACCACCTGATGGCCGACATTCAGGCCTGGCACCACACCGACCGGCGCCCGCAGGTCCGCCTCAAGTGGGCCGTCGGCTACCAGGCGTGGAAGGAGAAGGCGCCCGCCGACTGACCCCGCCTGCCCGCCGCTCAGCTGCCCGTACCGCCATCCCCGAGGAGAAGCGCATGACCGACCGCCTCTACATCGACGTGCACATCCTGCAGACCGTCCCGCCGGCCAACCTCAACCGGGACGACAACGGCAACCCCAAGGAGGCCTACTTCGGCGGCAAGCGCCGCTCCCGCGTCTCCTCCCAGGCCTGGAAGCGCGCCACACGCCTGCACTTCGCCGAGAGCCGCGACCGGCAGGACCTCGCCACCCGCACCAAGCGGATCGCCTCCCAGCTCGCCAAAGGCATCGCCGAACGCACCCCCGTCTCGGCGGAGGACGCGCAGCGGATCGCCGACGCCCTGATCAAGACGACCGGGATCTCCGCAGGCAAGAAGGAAGGCGACACCGCCTACCTCCTCTTCTACGGCCGCCGCCAGCTGGCCGCCATCGCCGACCTGGTCGCCGACACCGCCGCCGACCTCGCCGCCCTCGACGCCAAAGCCCTGGAGGAGGCCGTCAAGGCCCTGCCGATCAAGGAGCAGCTGCAGACCGGCCACCCGGCGGACGTCGCCCTCTTCGGCCGCATGGTCGCCGACATCCCCAGCCTGAACGTCGACGCCGCCACGCAGGTCGCCCACGCGATCTCCACCCATGCGGCCGAGCTCGAATTCGACTACTACACGGCCGTCGACGACGAGAACACCGCCGACGAGACCGGGGCCGGCATGATCGGCACCATCGGCTTCAACTCCGCCACCCTCTACCGCTACGCGACCGTCGGTCTGCACCAGCTGCGCGACAACCTCGGCGACGACAAGGCCGCCGTCGACGCCGTCGACCTCTTCGTCGACTCCTTCGCCCGTTCCATGCCCACCGGCTACGGCAACTCCTTCGCCCACCGCACCCGCCCCAGCCTGGTCGCCGTCGTCGTCCGCGCAGACCAGCCCGTGAACCTCGTCTCCGCCTACGAGAACCCCGTCCCGGCGAGCCAGGGCATCGTCGCCGAGTCCGCGCGCCGCCTCGCAGGGGAGTTCGCCACCGCCACCGAGCAGTGGGGCGACGAACCGGCCTACGCCGCCATCTGCCACACCCTCGGAACCGACACCGACACCGACACTGGCACCGATGCCGACGAGACCGGGCAGAAGCTCGCGAAGGCGTTCGGGGCGAACCGCACCTTCACCGAACTGCGCGACGGCCTGCGCGCCGCCCTCACCGAGCGGGTGAACGGCAACTGATGCCCGCCGACCCCACACCCGGTCCCGCCCCCGCCGCGGACCGGCAGGACGAGGCGCAGGCGGTCCTCGTCCTGCGCCTGGCCGGCCCGCTCCAGTCCTGGGGCGACCGCAGCGCCTTCAACCGCCGCGACAGCCGGCCCCAGCCGACCAAGTCCGGCGTCGTCGGCCTGCTCGCCGCCGCCGCAGGCCGACCACGCGAAGCGGACATCACCGACCTCGTCGGCCTTCGCCTGGGTGTGCGCACCGACCAGCCCGGCACCCTGCTGCGCGACTACCACACGGTCAGCGACTACCGCGGCCGTCCGCTCCCGCAGGCCGGCGTCAACGCCAAGGGCCTGCAGAAGCCGACCTCCCCGGCCAAGGACACCCACGTCACCCACCGCTACTACCTCCAGGACGCGGTGTTCATCGCCGCCGTCCAGGGCCCGGCCGCGCTCGTCACGGCGCTCGCCGAGGCGGTTCGCAGCCCCGCCTTCCCACTCGCGCTCGGCCGGCGCTCGTGCGTTCCGACCCAGCCGATCGTCCTCGGCGCGGTGCGCGACGCCACCCTGGAGGACGTCCTGGCCGCGGAGCCCTGGCAGGCGGGCGCGCCTGCCAGGGACGCCTACCGGCGGCGGGCCGAACGGGGTCCGGAGCCGTTCTCGCCGCACCGGATCGACCTGGCGGCGACCTTCGACGACCCGGCGGGCGAGGACACCCTCCAGGACGTCCCGCGCACCTTCGCACCCCGCGAACGCGGCTTCTCCACCCGGCGGATCCGCCACGAATGGCTCAGCGTCCCCACCGGCTTCGCCCCGTCCACCACGACCACGCACCCGGCCACCGACGCCGGCGGCCACGACCCGTTCGCCCTGCTGGGCTGGTGACCCGATGACCTACCTCTCCCGCGTCCGCATCAACCCCCTGCGCGCCGCCAGCCGCAACCTGCTCGCCAATCCCCGAGCCCTGCACGGCGCCGTCCTGGCCGGCATCCCCGACACCGCCCCCGGCGACCGGATCCTGTGGCGCCTGGACGCCGACCACCCCCGCCGCCCCATGCTGCTCGTCCTCACCCCCTCCAAGCCCGACTGGACCCACATCGTCGAACAGGCCGGCTGGCCCGACGCCGACGGCGAGCATTACGCCATCCGCGACTACAGCCCGCTGCTCGCCCAGCTCGCGGTCGGCCGGGAGTTCGCCTTCCGCCTCAAGGCCAGCCCCGTGCAGAACACGTCCAAGCCCGACAAGGCGAGCCCGCACCGCACCAAGACCGAGGCCGAACTGCGCCACCGCTCCTACCGCATGGCCCACCGCACCGCCGCGCAGCAACTCACCTGGTTCCTGGAGCGCACCACTCGCTGGGGTTTCACCATCCCCGAGGCACGCACCGACGACCCGGCACCGGGCCTCGAACCGTCGGTCGCGGATGCTCCCGCGGACGCGCAGTCCGCACGAGAGGTGAGGATCACCGACCGAAGCCGCAGTACCTTCACCAAGCCCGGCACCCGCACCCCGGTCACCCTCACCACCGCCACTTTCGAAGGCCGTCTGCGCGTCAGCGACCCCGGCCTGCTGCACGGCGCGCTCCTCGGCGGGATCGGCCCGTCCAAGGCCTACGGCTGCGGCCTGCTCACCCTCGCCCCGCTCCGGGCAGGGGCTCGCTGACCCATGGCCGACATCTGGTGGAAAGCCCACCCGCACGACCTGCACCGCCTCGCCGACCGCGTCTCCAGCGTCTACGTCGAGCGCAGCCACATCGACCGCGACGAGAACGCCGTCGTCGTCATCAACAAACGCGAGACCGTGCGCGTCCCCGCCGCCATGGTCGCCGTCATGCTCCTGGGCCCCGGCACCCGCATCACCCACGGCGCCGTCAACCTCCTCGCCGACTCCGGCACCACCGTGTGCTGGGTCGGCGAACAGGGCGTGCGCATGTACGCGGCCGGCCTCGGCCCCAGCCGCGGCGCGGCCCTGCTCAACCGGCAGGCCTGGCTGGTCAGCCGCACCAAGGAACGCCTCGCTGTCGCCCGCGCCATGTACCGGATGCGGTTCCCGGGCGAGGATGTCAGCACGGCCACCATGCAGCAGCTGCGCGGACGCGAGGGCGCCCGCATCCGCAAGCTCTACCAGGCCGAGGCACGCCGCACCGGCGTCCCCTGGAACGGCCGCGTCTACAAGGCCGGCGATGCCCACGCCGCGGGCGACGACCTGAACCGCCTCCTGTCGGCAGCCAACGCCGCGCTCTACGGCATCTGCCACGGACTTGTCCGCCCGATCATGTGACTATCGCCTGGCTCGCTCGTTGGTTCGGGCATGGGGCGGGGAGATCTTACGGATGCCGAGTGGGAACGGCT
>NZ_JBHYUU010000259.1:0-9129 GCF_042749955.1 Kitasatospora sp. NPDC059462
GGCCCGGCGACCACCGCGCTGCTCGCGATCGAGCGGCTCGGCCGCGACACCGGCGGGCGCCTGGTCGAGTGGCGCCAGACGCTGGTGCGCGGGGACCGTTTCGCCGTCGCCGCCGCGTTCTCCGCCGACGACTACCGGCTGGGTGCCCCGGTCCGGACGCCCTGACCGGGACACGCCCGGCGGGCGGTGAGCGGATCGTCACATTGGGAGGATCCGCATGGTGCAGTTCGCGCCGTTGCGTCCGGGCCGGATCCCGGCCCGGGAGGCCGGGCCGCCCGGGCCCGGTCGTCCACGAAGCAGCGGCGGGCGGACTGGCCGCGGCGGCCGGGGCGGGGGCCGCGGCCGGGTGGGGGGACGCCGTGGCGGACCGGGGGATTCCGTGTGCCCGTTGGGGCAGGACTCCGCCGCGTCTTAGCTCAAAGTTGATCATTGATCACCGGCGGTGAGGTTACTATCGATCCGATCAGGCCTGGCCGGCCTCGTCGGCACGCCGACGCCGAGCCGGATCGCGTCGATCAAACCGGGGGTGGGGATGCAGGGTTTCGGGGATGGGAGACGTCATGGGCGTGCACAGCGCCATGGGCCGGAGGACCGGGATACGGGGGACCGACCGGGCGGCTGAACTGACGGGACTGCTCGAACGGGCGGAACAGGCACGCGGGGGCGTCGCCCGGGCCGTCCTGGTGCGCGGACCGGAGGGGATCGGGCGCACCGGGCTGCTGGACGAGGTGACCCGGTGGGTGTCGGAGCGCGGGGTGACGGTGTGCCGCTCGGCGGGCCGGGCACCGGGGGGAGAGCCGGGCGAGGGCGTGAACGGCTATCGATCCGTTCGTGAACTCTTCGGCATGGAACAGGACTTGGGCCGGGCAGCGGCCGCCTTCGCAGTTCAGCGCGAGGTGTACGGGCATGCGGTGGACCTGCTGGCGGCCGGGCCGCTGGCGCTCGTGCTGGACGACGCGCAGTGGTGCGACCAGGAATCGCTGCGGTGCGTCCACTTCCTGCTGCGCCGCGCGGCCGCGCGTCCGCTGCTGGTGCTGCTCTCCCAGCGCACCGGCTGCGAGGGCCCGGGCACGGCGATGCTCTCCGGGATCCTCGCCGAGGGCTGCTGCACCGTGCTGGAGCTGGGGCCGCTGAGCGAGGCCGAGACCGGCCGGGCGGTGGCCCGCGCCCTGGGCGGCCCGCCGGACGAGCGGTTCGTGCGACGGTGCCGCACGCTCTCCGGCGGGAACCCGCTGCTGCTGGAACGCCTGCTCACCACCCTGGCGGCGGCCGGGGTGCGGCCCGACCCGAGTGGGCTGCACCGCCTGCGCGTGCTGGGCGAGGCGGTCGGCGTCGAAGCCGCCCGCGTCGCCCTGGCCGGCGGACCGGGCCAGGTGTGCGAGGTGGCCCGGGCCCTGGCCGTCCTCGGCCGCGCCGACCCCGAGCTGCTCGGGGCGCTGTGCGGGATCGGCGGCACCCGGCTGACCCTCGCCATGGAGGAGTTACGGCGGGTCGAGGTGATCGGATCCGGCGCCGGGGCGCCGATGGCCGAGGCGGTGCGGGCCGCGGTGCTGGCCGATCTGCCGGCGCCGGAGCTGGAACGGCTGCGGCTGCGCGCGGCCCGGGTGCTCAACGACGCCGGACGCCCGGCGGCCGAGGTCGCGGCCCAGCTGGCCCTGCTGCCCGAGCTGCCGGAGCCGTGGATGCTCACCGTGCTGCGCGAGGCCGCCGCCCAGGCGCCCGGCGGGCCGACGGCGCGGGCGGCGGTGCGCTACCTGCGCCGGGCCCTGGGCGCCGGACTCGGCCGGACCGAACGCAGGAACGTACGGATCGAACTGGCCAGGGCCTCGGCACGGGTGGCGCCGGCCGCCGCCCTGGAACAGCTGCGGCAGGCCCTGGGGGAGAGCGACGGCGCGCGGGAGCGGGCGTCGATCGCGATGGAGTACGGCCAGGCCGCCCTCGGTTCGCGCGACGTCCCCGAGGCGGTCCGGGTGCTCGGCTCGGCCCTCGTCGACCTGCGGCAGCAGCTGGGCACCGACCCGCTCCCGGCCGACCGGGAGCTGCGCACCTCGCTGGAGTCCGCCCTGCTGGTGGCCGCCGTGAACGGGAAGTCCACCATGGCCCCGATCGCGGCGCTGGTCAGGCGCTGGCCGGTGCCCCGGGGCGACAGCCCCGCCGAGCGCCAACTGCTCTCCGGCATGAGCGTGTTCGCCGCCCTGGACGGCCGCCCGGCCGGGCAGGCCGTGGCGCTGGCCCGGCGGGCGCTGCGGGTGGAGGAGACCACGCCCGCCGGATGGGAGGTGCTCGCCTCCTCGCTCGTCCTCGGCCTGGCGGACGAGGTCGACGAGGCCCTCGCGGGGCTGACCCGGTCGCTGTCCAACGGCCTGGCGCAGTACGAGCCCTGGATGCGGCTGTCCGTCCTGGCCGGACGCGCCCACACCCTGCACGGGGTGGGCGACCTCGCCGGGGCGCAGGCCGTCGCCCGCACGGCGGTCGCCCTCGCGACGCGCGGCGACCGGGCCACGACCTGGCCGCTGCCCGCCGTCGAGCTGGGCAGCGTGCTGCTCTCGCGCGGCGAGGTGGCGGAGGCCGCCGTCGTGCTCGACCGGATCCGCCCGGCCGGCCTGGAGCAGCAGATCTGGGAGTGGCACCAGTACCTGTACGTCCGGGGCAGGCTCCGGCGCGCGATGGGCGACCTCGACGGCGCGGTGGAACTGTGGCGGCGGTGCGGCCGGAGCCTGGCGGAGGCCGGGGTGGCCAATCCGGTGCTGGCGCCCTGGTGGTCGGCCGCCGTCACCACGCTGGCCGCCCAGGGCCGGGCCGCGGAGGCGGCCGGCATCGTGGCGCAGGTCCAGGAGACGGTGGCCGGCTGGGGCACCGCCCGCGCCCGCGGGCTCGGCCTGGTGGCCGAGGGCGTGATCGCCACCGGAGCGGCCCGCACCGAACTGCTCGCCGAGGCCGTGGAGGTGCTGGAGCACTCCCCGGCCCGCCTCGCCCGGGCCGAGGCCCGCTACCGGCTCGGCCAGGAGCTGCTGCTGCGCGACGACCTGCCCGGCGCGCGCCGGCACCTGCGGCAGGTGATCGAGACCGCCACCCGGTGCGGCTACCACCTGCTCAGCACCGCCGCGCGCCGGCTGCTCGCCGACGCGGGCGGCCGGATGCCGCAGATCGCCGTCTCGCCGCTCGACTCGCTCACCCGCAGCGAGCGCCGGATCGCCACCCTCGCCGGGACCGGGGTCAGCAACCGGGAGATCGCCGAGCAGCTGTTCGTCACCCCCCGCACGGTGGAGATGCACCTGACCAACATCTACCGGAAGCTCGACGTGCGGGGGCGCACCGACCTGGTTCCGGCGCTCGGACCGGCCGGAGGGACCTCAAGATGCCGGCCGGGAGGCGGAGCGGAGAACATCCACGTACCGAGTCGCTAGGGGCGGGCAGTGGCCGAGGGGAACAACGGGGAAACGATCCTCCCGGGGCGGGCCGGCAGCAGCCCGGCGGGCGGGCGGCTGGTCGAACGGGAACACGAGGAACGGCTGCTGGACGGACTGCTGCGCGGGCTGCGGGCAGGGCGTTCGGCACTGGTCGAGGTACGGGGCGGGCCCGGCGCCGGACGCAGCGCGCTGCTGCGCCGGGCCGAGGAGCTGGCCGGCGCCGCCGGGGTGCGGGTCGCCGGCGCGCAGGCGTGCTGGGAGGAGACGGGGGTCCGCCACGCGGTGGCCGCCCAGCTGTACGCAGCGCTCGCGCCGCGGGCCTCGCCGCTGGTGAGGGAACTGCTGCACCCCGGTACGGCGGAGGGCGGCGCGCTGTCCGGGCGGCTGTGCCGCGCCTTCCTCGCGGCGGCCCGCACCCAGCCGCTGCTGGTCGTGGTCGACGACGTCCAGTGGGCCGACCGGGAGTCGCTGCGCTTCCTCCAGGCATTGGCACGCCGGCTGGCCGGCGCCCCGCTGCTGCTGGTGACCGCCCGCAGCGACGCCCTGCCGCCGGGGCCCGGCGAGCGGATCGAGCTGTGTCCGCTGGCCGATCCGCGGGTCGTCGCCCGTCATGGCGTCGACCTCGCCCCGCTCTCGGCGGCCGGGGCGGGCCGGCTGCTGGCGGGGACGCTGGGGGAGCCGGTCGAGCCGGAGCTCGCCGCGGCCGCCGCGCTCGCCGCCGACGGCAACCCCGCCGTGCTGCGGGCGTTGGCCGAGCGCTTCGCCCGGCCCGGCCGACCGGCGGCGCAGGACCGCGAGGCACGGGAGCGGGACGCGCGGGACCGCGAGGCGAGGCTGCTCCGGTGCGCGGCCGAGGCGGTCCGCGACCGTGCGGTGCGCACCCTGGCCGTGCTGCCGGAGGACCTGGTGGAGGTGCTGCGGGCGATCGCGGTGTGTGGGCCGCACGGCTCCCCCGCGATGATCGCCGCGCTGGCGTCGCCGCGCACGGTGGACATCGCCCAGGCCCTGGAACTCCTGGCCGGCACCGGCCTGTTGGCGCCGGGGGAGCGGCCGCGGTTCCGCGCCGAACGGGCCGCCGAGGCCGCCCTGGCCGGCCTCGGCGCCGAGCGGCGCGAGCACCTGTTCGCCCGCGCGGCCGAGGTGGCGAACCGGGCGGCGCTCCCGGACGACGCGCTGGCCAGGATGCTGCTCGGCGCCCGGGTGACCGGTGCGCCCTGGGCGGTCGCGGTGCTGCGCCGGGAGGCGGCGCGGCTGCGGGTGGCCGGCGACCCGGCGGCCTCGGTGCGGCTGCTGCGGCGCGCGCTGCGCGAACCCGTCGGCCCGCGGCTGCGGGTGGAGCTCCTCACCGAGCTGGGCGTCCTGGCGCTCCCCGGTTCGCCGGAGAGCAGCGACCGCTTCCTGCGGCAGGCCCTGCTCGCCCCGGCCGACGCGAGCGCCGGGCCCGCCCGGGTGCGCGCCGCCGACCTGCTGGTGGCGCGCGGTGACTACGCCTCGGCGGTGCCGCTGATCGCCGGTGCCGGAGCCCGCCCGGGTGCCGGCGGCCGGGAGCGCGCCGCGCTGCGGGCGCTGTACTGGCTCGCCAAGCACGGCCAGGACGGGTCGGCGCAGGAGCCGCACCGGCCGGAGATGGCCGCTCTGCCCGAGCGGCCCGAGGACCCCGCCGAGGCGGGCGCCGCCGCCTGGCTGGCGGCCCTGCACGGGCGGGACCTCGCCCGGGCCCGGGAGCTGGCCCGCGCCGCCCTGTCGCCCGCGGCCCCGGACGGGACGTCGCTGACCGCCCGGGTGGCGGCCTGCCACGCGCTGCTCCTCACCGAGGACGTGGCCGAGGCGCAGTCGGGCCTGGACGCCGTCCTGGCGCGCGCGCACCGCGCCAACGCCCCCGCCGTCGTCGCCCTGGCGCTGCTGATCAAGGCGCTGGCGACCCTCGGCGAGGACCGCGCCGAGGAGGCCGAACGCCTGCTGGAGCGGGCCGAGGAGGCGCTGCCGGAGCGGTGCTGGCACCCGCAGACGGCCCCGGGCGTGCGGGCCGTGCGCACGCTGGCCCGGCTGGCGCGGGGCGACCTCGACGGGGCCGAGCGGGCCGCCGCGCCGGCGCGGCCGGAGGAGGCCGGGGGCAGCATGGCCCGGGCCTTCCTGTCCTACGCCCGGGGCCGGGTGCGGCTGGCCCGCGGCGACGGCGCGGGGGCGCTGGGCGAGTTGCGCGAGTGCGGGCGGCTGCTGCTCGCCCGCCAGATGACCAACCCCGCCCTGTTGCCCTGGCGTTCGGCGTCCGCGCGGGCGCTCGCCCTGACCGGGGACGACGCCGGGGCCGCCGAACTGGTCGCCGAGGAGCGTCGGCTCGCGCTGGCCTGGGGGGCGCCGCGCACGCTCGCGCGGGCCCTGCGCGCCGCGGGCGACGCCGACCCGGAGCACGGCGGGGAGCCGGCCCCCGGTGCGGCTGCGGCGCGGCTCGTCCCCGGCGGACCCGCGAGCTGGCAGTTCCGCCAGGCGCTGGTGGCGATGGGGACGGCGGCGGTCTCCGGCCCGGGCGCCATCGACAGTCTGCTGCGCAGCGGCCTCGCGCCGGCCGCTCCGGTGCTCCGGGTGGGGCCGCCCGCGCCGGATCCCGCAGCCGGCCCCGCACCGGCGTCCGCACCCGGTTCCGCACCGGCGCCCGCCCCGGTCACCGTCGCGCCCCCGGGGCCCGGCGGCCCGCGGCCGGTGGCGGGAGGGCCGGCGCCCGGCCCGGCCCGGCCGGAACTGACCGCCGCCGAACGGAGGGTCGCCGCGCTGGCCGCCGAGGGGCTGGCCAACCGGGTCATCGCGGCCGAACTCTCGGTGACGCTGCGCACCGTCGAACTGCATCTGACCAAGGCGTACCGCAAGCTGGGCATCTCCGGTCGTCCGGAGCTGGCCCGGGCGCTGGGGCGCGACGAAAGGAACGAGAATGGCGCGCCTGTTCGGCCGGCGGCGTGAACTCGCCGCACTCACCGCGGCGATGGAGGCGGCCGCCCGCAGCCGGGGCTCGCTGCTCGTCGTCACCGGCGGGATCGGGACCGGCCGGACCGCGCTGCTGCGGGCGCTGCCCCCGCTCGCGCGCCAGCGCGGCCTGCGGGTGCTCAGCGCCAGCGGCGCCCCGCTGGAACGGGACCTCGCCCTCGGGGTGGTGGACCAGCTCCTGGAGCCGCTGCTGCCCGGGACGGCCTTCGAGCCGCCCCACGACGCCCGGTTCCTCACCGAACTCCTCTTCTCGGTGGCCGAGTTCAGCTCCCGCGAGCCGCTGCTGCTGCTGGTGGACGACCTCCAGTGGGCCGACCCCGCCTCGCTGCGCTGGCTCGACCGGCTGACCCAGCGGCTGGCGACCCTGCGCATCGTCCTGGTCGTCGCGGTGCGCGAGGGCGACCCGGACGCGGAACAGCCGCGGATCCACGGGATGTCCGACCGCGCCGCGCACGTGCTGCGGCTGGAACCGCTCTCCCCGGCGGACACCGCGGCGCTGGTGGCCGCCCGGCTCGACCGACCCGCGGACCCGGTGCTGGCCGCCGCCTGCCACCAGGCGTGCGCCGGGAACCCGCTGCTCCTGACCGCCGTCCTGGCCGAACTCGCCGAGGCGGGCGGGACGTTCGCCGACCCGGCCGGGGCGGTCGCGGGCCTGCGGCTGCCCGCCGTGCGCGAGCGCCTGCTCGTCGCACTGGACGCCCAGCCCGCCCCCGTCAGGGCCCTGGCCAAGGCGCTCGCCCTGCTCGGCGACCACGCCGACCCGGAGCTGGCGGGCCGGCTGGCGGGGCTCGACGAGACCGGCCGCTCCGAGGCGGTCGGGGCGCTGTGCCGGCTCGGCCTGTTCTCCTGCGGCCGGTCGCCGGCCTTCGTCCACCGCTACGTGCGCGAGGCGGTCGAGGAGTCGCTGTCGCCGGCCGAGCAGGAGGACGGACGGCGGCGCGCCGCCGTCCTGCTCCACGACGCCGGCTACCCGGCCGAGCAGGCGGCCGCGCAACTGCTGGCCACCTCCTGGTGCCAGGACGGCTGGGCGACCGAGGTGCTGCGCTCGGCCGCGACGGCGGCGGTGCGCCGGGGGGCGCCGGAGGACGCCGCGCGCTACCTGCGGCGGGTGCTGCTGGACGGGGCGCCGAGCGGGCCGGAGCGGGCCGCCCTGCTGCTGGACCTGGCCGCCATCGAGCGGGCCTTCGACCCGGCGGCCGCCGTGCGGCACGTCATGCAGGCCCTGCTGCTCCTCCCGTCGGCCGAGCAACGGGCGCTGGCGGTGCGGTGGATCCCTCCCGCGCTGCTCGGCGGCTGCCCGCCGCCCAGCGTCGAGCTGGTCGCGAAGACGGCGGAGGAGCTGTCCGGGGCGCCGCCGCGGGCCGGCGCCGACCGGGAACCGGGCCTGCGGATCGAGGCCCGGCTGCGCCACGCGACGGTGGCCGGCCCCGGGCTGCTCGCCGGGTCCGTCGACCGGTTGCGCGCCCTCGGCCCCACCCCGCCGCTGCGCACCGCGGCCGAACGCGAACTCGTTACCGTCCTGCTGCACGGGGCCACCGTGGCGCAGCGGCTGACGGCCGCGGAGGTCGCCCCGCTGGCGAACCGGATCCTGTGCTACGAGCCCGCCTCGCCGGCCCATGTCCACACCGCCCTGCCGCTGCTGACCGACACGCTCGTCGCGGCGGACGCGATCGACACCGTCGGCCCCTGGCTGGAGGCCGCCGGGGAGGCCGCCCGCCGCGAGCGGGCGCCGGTGCCGCAGGCGCTGATCGGCCTGGAACTCACCCAACTGATGCTGGCACGAGGGCAGTTCGCGCGGGCCAGGGCGCAGGCCCGCGAGGTGCTGGACCTGGGGGCGGCGCGATGGGCGCCGATCCAGTCGATGGCCGCCGTGGTGCGGGCCGCCATCGAGACCACCGACGGCGAGCTGACGGACCGCCTGCTGGAGGCGTACGGGGAGAGCATCGACCACGGCCACAGTCCCTCGATGCTGCAACTGGTGCGGGCTTCGGGCGCGGCGGCCCGCGGCGACCTGCCGACCGCGCTGGAGTACGTGCTCGACTGGGGGCGTTCGGTCGAACGGGCCGACTGGCGCAACCCCGCGGTCGTCCCCTGGCGGACCTGGGCGGCGGGCCTGTGGCTGCGGATGGGGCGGGCCGCGCAGGCCCACGACCTGGTCGACGAGGAGCTGGCCCGGGCGCTGGCCTGGGGCGCGCCCGGGCCGGTCGGGCGCGCCCAGCGGGTCAAGGGCGAACTCGTCGGGGGCGAGGGCGGCATCGAGCTGCTGCGGGCCTCGATGGCCACCCTGGAGGGGGCGGTCAACGAGATGGAGCGGGCCAGGACCGGGGTGGTGCTCGGCCAGCGGCTGCGGGCGCTGGGCCGGCCGGAGGAGGCCGAGGCGCACCTGCGCCGGGGCCGGGAACGGGCGCTGGCCTGCGGCGCCCCCCGGCTGGCGGAGCGGGCCGCACGGGAACTGCGGGAGCTGGCGCAGTCGCTGGGGCCGGCCGCGCTGACCCGGGCCGAGCGCCGGGTCGCCGTGCTCGCCGCACAGGGGGCGTCCAACAAGGAGATCGCCACCAGGCTCGCGGTGGGCACCCGGGCGGTCGAGAAGCACCTGACCCAGGCGTACCGCAAGCTGGACGTCGCGGGGCGGGCCGAACTCGCCGCCGTGGCGCACCTGTTGCCGAGCGACCCGCAGCCGCTCGGCTGACCCGGCGACGCCCCCGGGGCACGGTGGGCCGGCCACCGACCGGCCCACCGT
>NZ_JBHYUU010000260.1:0-8974 GCF_042749955.1 Kitasatospora sp. NPDC059462
GTGGGGGGGTAGCTACAGCTCTAAAATTAAAAAATAAAAAATTATATTTTTTGTTTTGGGTTGGGGTCGAAACCCGGCCGGGGGGGCGGCCGTGGGGGGCCGGCCCCGCCGGGACCATCCGGGGAGGTGACGGGGGATCAGAACAGCGTGTGGGCCCGCGGGTGGCGCTGCTGGTCCTCCGCGACCAGACGGTCCATCACCCCGGGCATCGCCTCGACGCCGCCGGCCTTGGTCGGCGAGGTCCGCGCGTCACCGTGCACGACCACGGTCGGCAGCTCGTTGATGCCGTGGCGGACGAACAGTTCGGCCGCCTCGTCCACCGCCTTGGACACCTGCTGCGAGCCGTAGGCCTCGCGGAAGCGCTGCTGGTCGACGCCCTGGCGCTGCGCCCAGGCGGTGGCGGTGGCCTCGGTGGTGAGGTCCTGGTCCTCGGTGTGGACGGCCCGGAAGGCACCGGCCTGCAGGCGGTCGACCAGGCCGAGCCGCTCCAGCGTGTAGTACAGCCGGGCGTGCCCGCGCTGCGCGGTCTCCTCGCGGCTGCCCGGCCAGATGGCCGGCACCCGGCGCAGGTCGACGTCGGCGCGGTGCCGCTCGGCCCAGGCCTGCAGCGGCTGCTCCAGCGCCTGCGAGTGGCTGCAGTCGTACCAGAAGAACTCCAGCGCCTCGGTGCGGGCGCTCTCCCGCACCGGCTGGATGGTGTTGAGGTGGGAGAACGGGGTGCCCTCGCGGGGCGGCTGGTGACTGACGGCGGCGGCCTGGAGGGGGGACGCGGCGATCCCGGCGGCGACGGCCAGCAACAGGGAGGTTCGAAGGATCGGCTTCACACCGGGAGTGTGACCCGTGACGAGGCGTCAACGGCCTGTCGTCCCGGTGCGTCGGGCCGGGATTCGCCTGAACAGCGCACCCGACCCGGCGCACCGGGACGCGTCGGCCGCGTCAGCCGCGCCCGCGCGGTCCGCCGCGGTCGCAGACCTCGTTGAACAGGCGCTGCCAGGCGTCGGCCACCACGTCGAGATCGCAGTGGGCCAGCGCGTGGGCGCGGGCGGCGGCGCCGAGTCCGGCGCGGTCGCCGGCCAGCACCCCGGCCAGCGCCTCGGCGAGGGCGAGCGGGTCGCCGGGGGCGACCAGCGTGCCGGTGACCCCGTCCCGGACCACCGAACCGACCCAGCCGACGTCGGTGGCGACGGCCGGCAGGCCGGCCAGCGCGGCCTCGATCAGCACCCCGGGCACCCCCTCGCTGTCACTGCTGAGCAGCACGGCGTCGGCGGCCCGGTAGAGCGGCGCCGGGTCGGCGAGGGTGCCCAGGAAGTGGGCCCGGGCGGCGGCCGGATGTCGCTCCAGGGCGGTGCGTTGCGGGCCGTCGCCGGCCACGGCGAGCCGCACGTCGGGGAGCCGGTCGAGGGCGTCGAGGGCGAGGTCGAGGCGCTTCGCGGGGGCGATCGGGCCGAGCCAGGCGACCAGCAGGCCGTCCGGCGGCAGGCCCAGCGACTGCCGGGCGGCGCGCCGGTCGGCCTGCCCCTGCGCGGGCGGGTAGCGGTCGGCGGCACGGGCGTTGGGGATGGTGCGGACGGTGGCGGCGGGCAGCCGGAAGTGTTCCACGAGCAGGTCGCGCGCCCCGTCGGAGAGGGCGGTGACGGCGGCGGCGCGGTGCAGCAGGGCGCCGGTGCGCAGCCTGCGGACCGGGCCGGCCGTCCAGTTCCGGGGGTCGCCGATGGAGGCGTAGACGAACGGGGTGCGGGTGCCGGCGAGGGCGAGGGCACAGGCGGGGAGGGTGGCGGCCCCGTGGGCGACCACGAGGTCGGCGGTGCGGGCGGCGGCGCGCAGGGCGCCGAGGGTGCGCGGGTGGAGCCGGCCGGGGCCGAGGACGGTGGTGCGGGAGTCGGGGGCGTCCGGGTGCGGGGCGAGCGCGCGCAGGGCGGAGGCCTGGCCCCGGCGGCGCAGTTCGCGGTGGAGGTCGTGGGCGAGGTTCTGGGCGCCGCTGCGGCGTGGATCGGTGATGAGGTGGAGGATGCGGGGGCGGGTTCCGGTCACCTTGACCGGTGTCGCGTCAGGCATGGGAACGACCTTGGCACAGCCTCCGGCCAGGGACGACCCCTTGGCGCAACCCGGCGGTGGTCCGCACGCCAGCGCGGGTACTCCTGAAAAGCGCCGGACGGGAGCCGTCGTGCGCCCTTCGAGGGGCCAACGCGCCCTGCTGCACGCTGTCGTCCGCCCCCGGACGGTTCGCCACCGGCCCTCCGACACCGCTCCGGGTGTGACCTAATCGCTGGCGGGCACCGACCGCGACCTGCGATGCTGAGCGGCAGTCAGGGCGCCGTCCCGGCACGGGAGAACGGGCGCGCCCAGGAGGGCGGGGGTTGGCCTGTGCATGTGCTCTATGTGATCGACAGCGTGAGCCGGGCCGGCGGGGCCGAGCAGGGCCTGATGGCGATGGCCCCCCAACTGACGCGGGCCGGGGTGAAGCTGGACGTCGCCTACCTCAAGGACTCCCCCGGCGGCTTCCAGCCGGAGCTCACCGCGGCCGGCGCCGAGGTGTTCGGGGTCGGCCGGCCGACCCGGGGGCGCACGGCCGCCGCCCTGCACCGACTGGTCCGCGAGCGCCGCCCGGACCTGGTGCACACCACACTGTACGAGTCGGACGTGCTCGGCCGGGCCGCCGCGCTGGCCGCCCGCACCCCGGTGGTGACCACCCTGGTCGACGCCTCGTACGGCCCCGAGCACCGCAACGCGCGCGGACTGAGCCCGTGGAAGGTGCGGGCCGCGCAGACCGTGGACGCGGCGACCGCGCAGGGCACCCGGCGCTTCCACGCGCTGACCCGCTACGTGGCCGGGGCGATGGCGCGCCGCCTGCGCGTGCCGTACCAGCGGATCGACGTGGTGCCGCGCGGGCGCGACCCGGAGCGCCTCGGCACGGTGACGCCGGACCGGCGGGCCGCCGTGCGCACCGCGCTGGAGCTGCCCCCGGAGGTGCCGGTGGTGCTGGCGGCGGCCCGTCAGCAGTACCGCAAGGGCCTGGACGTGCTGCTGGAGGCCTGGCCGGAGGTGCTGCGCGCGGAGCCGGAGGCGGTGCTGCTGTTGGCCGGCGGCGAGGGCACCGAGAGCGAACGGCTGCGGGCGCTGGCCTCGACGACGGCCGGGGTGCGCTTCCTCGGGCCGCGCGACGACGTGTTCGACCTGATGGCGGCCTCCGACGCGTTCGCCGTGCCGTCCCGCTGGGAGGGGCTGGGCAGCGCGGCGCTGGAGGCGATGGGCGTCGGCGTGCCGCTGGTCGCCGCCGACGTGCCGGCGCTGCGCGAGACGGTGGGCTCGGAGGACTACGCGCGGCTGGTGCCGCCGGAGCGGCCCGCCGCGCTGGCGGAGGCGCTGACCGACACCTTGCAGGACCGGGCCTCGGCGCGGGTGCGGGCGAAGTCCGCGCGGGCGCGGTTCCTGACCTCCTTCACGCTGCACCGGGTGTCGGCGCAGATGGTGGAGTTCTACGAGCGCTCGCTGCGCCTGCGGGTGGTCTGACGCCCGCCGGACGGGAACCGCCGAAGTGCCCGCGCCGCGCGTCGGGGCCCGACGCGCGGAGCCGGGGCCGGTTCCGGTCCCACCGCACCGGCGTGCGCCGACGCGCTGCGCGCCGACGAGATCGGCTCGCGCCGTCGCGTCCACCCGTCGGTGCGGCGCCGGTGCGCCGGCGCCCGTCCCGGGCAGGCGCGGGCGGTGGTCCGGATCCAGCCGTACGCGGAGCGTCCGGGCGGCGCCCGAGCCGTCGGCACCGTCCCGCGGTCCCGTTACGCGGTTCGGGTGACGCCGGTTGGACCGCGGGCCCGCCCGGTCGGCAGGATGACCGGCCGGGACCCGTGGTCCCGCCCCACCCTCCCCCGTACCGTTTGGAGTTCCCGGTGTTCAAGGGATTCCGCAGCTTCCTGCTGCGTGGAAACGTGGTCGACCTGGCCGTCGGCATCGTGATCGGCGCGGCCTTCACGGCCGTGGTCACCGGGTTCGTCACGGCGTTCCTCACCCCGTTGGTCGGGGTGGCGACGGGCGCGGTCGGCGACTTCACCGAGAAGACCTTCGAGGTGGCGGGCGCCCGCTTCCCGTACGGGGTCTTCGTCAACGCGCTGATCGGCTTCGTGCTGGTGGCCGCGGTGATCTACTTCGTCGTGGTGGTGCCGGTCGGCAAGCTCCAGGCGAAGCTGGCGGGCGCCGAGCCGGAGCCGGTCGCCAAGGAGGACTGCCCGGAGTGCCTGAGCCGGATCCCGGTCGCGGCGGTGCGCTGCTCGTTCTGCACCACCGAGGTGGCCGGCCGCCCGGGCTTCCCGGCCCAGCGCGGACCCGTCGAGCCGCCCGCCGCGAAGACCGGCGGCAAGAGCACCGGGAAGACCGCCGCGAAGGCCGCCGAGCGCGGCGCCGAGCAGGGTGGCGAGCAGGCGGCGGAGCAGTCCGCCGAGCAGGCCGCCCCCGCGCGCTGAACGGTCTCCGGCCGCGCTGACCGCGGCCCGCGAAAGACCTGACGGGGACTTTATTCCCGAAACATTCACGAGCCCCCGCCGCGCCCCCGGCGGGGGCTCGAATGCGCCGGTGCACGCCCCGCCCGCAAAAGTTTCTTCGACGGTCCCCGAACCGTCCACCGGCCCGTCACCGCACGGGCCTTCGGCACCCCCGTCCGGACCGCGTTCGAACCCCCCGAGCCACCGGACAGTGGCCGGAAGTCGCCGCCGGAATGTCCGTTCTTCCCACTTTCGAAACTTTTGTTCGAGCGAAGCTTGTGTAAACACTCGAACTGCTCCGCCTCCCAGTCTCCTCAGCAGGCGCGTTGTGGGCTTACCGTATGCCCCATGACCTCGCCCCGCTCCTACGACGGAGTCGGCTACCCCTCTCCGTCCTTCTCCTCCGGCACGCCCATCTACGACAGCCTCGTCGCAGAACGCGGTGTCCCGCAGATCGCCCCCATCAACGTGCCGGCCGCCCTGCCGCCGGCCCTGTCGACCGGTTACGGATCCGGCCTCTCCGGCCCGTCCTACGAGAACAACCGGTACGGCACCGGGTACGACGCCCCCGGCGGCAACCTCCCCGCCCTGCCGCCCGCCCGCCTCGCCCTGGGCCCCGGCCCGAGCAGCGCGCCGTCCTCCGGCCCGGCCACCGCGTACATCCCGGCGCAGCCCGCGCCCGCGTACGCCGCCGCGCCGCAGCCGCCGGTCCCCGGCTACGGCGGCCCGCAGCCGTACCTGCCCGGCCAGCGCCCGCAGACCCCGCCCCCGGGCTTCACCCAGGCCGCCACCGGCGGGTACCAGCCGTCCGGCGGTCAGAGCTTCGGCGGCCAGAACACCTTCGTCGGCGGCCACGGCGGTCCGCAGACCTTCGGCGCGCAGCCGGCCGGCGACCCCACCGGTCCGCACGGCGCCGGCCAGCCCCAGGGCCCGCAGTCCTTCGGCGGCCCGCAGGGCTTCGGCGGCCCGGGCAGCCAGCCCGGCGGCTTCGGCGGCTCCGGCGACCAGTCCTTCGGCGGCGCCCAGCTGCGCCCGGCGGTCACCCCGGTCGCCCCGGTCCGCCCGATGCAGCCGCAGCGGCCCGGCCCGTACGGCGAGCCCGGCCAGTTCCAGCAGGGCTACCAGCCGCAGGCGCAGGGCTACTGACGCCTTCCGGGCCGGCCCCCTCCGGCCCGCACCCGCACCACCTAGCACCACCCGGCGCACCCACATCCGCCGGGCGTACGGAGAAACGGGTCATCCACGGACCGCCCGGAACGCCGCCCCACCGGCGTCCCGGGCGGTCCGTGCGCATTCGGGCACCCTCCGGGGAGGGCACCCGGGACGTCTCGGGCCGCATCGGGGCGCGTCGGTTCGCGTCGGCGGCACGTCGGTCCACGTCGGGGGCACGTCGGTCCACGTCGGGGGCACGTCGGCGGCACGTCCGGGCGCCGACCGCGGGCGCCGGCGGTCCGCGCACGGCTGGCAGGATGGAGGAATGCAGCTCACCGGACTCCACGTCTACCCCGTCAAGTCCATGTACCGCCTGAGCCCCGAGAGCGCCCGCGTCGAACCGTGGGGCCTGGCCGGCGACCGGCGCTGGATGCTCGCCGACGCCACCGGCCGGTTCGTCAGCCAGCGCGAGAACGCCGCCCTCGGGCAGGTCCGCGCCGAGCTCACCCCCGCCGGGACCCTCGTGCTCACCACCGCCGACGGCTCGCGCGCCGAGATCCCCGCCCCCGCCGTCGCGGCCGGCGACCAGCTCGCCGACGTCGAGGTCTGGGGCACCCGCTTCCACGCCGTCGAGGCCGACAAGGAGAGCCAGCTGTGGATCGCCGAGCACGTCGGCGACTACCGGCTGGTGCACCTGGACGACCCGCGCGCCCGGCCCGCCGACCCCCAGTTCTCCTCCCCCGGCGACACCGTCTCGATGGCCGACGGCTTCCCGCTGCTGCTCACCACCACCGCCTCGCTCGCCCGACTCAACGCGCTGATCGCCGCCGAGCACCCGGACGGCCACGAGCAGCTGCCGATGGAGCGGTTCCGCCCCAACGTGGTGGTCTCCGGCAGCGAACCCTGGGCCGAGGACGGCTGGCGGCGGATCCGGATCGGCGAGCTCACCTTCCGGGTGGTCAAGCCCTGCGGGCGCTGCGTGGTCACCACCACCGACCAGGAGAGCGGCGAGCGGCGCGGCCCGGAGCCGCTGCGCACCCTGGCCCGGCACCACCGGCTGCTGAAGAAGGCGGCGTTCGGGCAGAACCTGATCCCCGAGCGCCCGGCCGGCGTCGAGGACGACGTGCTCGGCACGCTGCGGCTCGGCGACGAGGTCGAGGTGCTGGAGGACGGCGCGCACTGGCCGGCCGACCTCAGGGTCTGACGGCGGGCGCCGGGCGGTGCGCTCCCGTTCCCGCACCCCCGTCCCGGTACCGGACGTGTGCGCGCTCGTTGAAGCAGGTATTGGCGCACGCCGTGGGGCCGCGTCGCCCGGCCGCCCCGCCCGGCCCGCGCGGCCGGATCACCCGCGCGGGCGCGCTACGGTGGGCGGACGACCCGCGCACCCCGGTGCGCCGCGTCCGGGCGCGCCGCGTCCGCGTGCGTCCGGTCCGCAGATCACCGGCTCGATGAAGGTGGGGACGACAGACCGTCATGGCTGAGCACAGGGTCCGGGTCACCCAGGACAGCGCATCCCGCTGGCGGCGCCGCGCCGGCGAGTACGACACGCTCACGGAGGCCCTGGCGGCCGCCGAGCCGGGCGACACGGTGACCGTGCGTCCGGGCACCTTCCGGGAGAACGTGGTCGTGGACAAGGCGGTGACGCTCGCCGCCGCCCAGGGCCCCGGCAGCGTCCGGATCGACCCGCCGGGCGGGGTCCCGCTCACCGTGACCGCCGCGGCGGTGGTCCGCGACCTGGTGATCGAGGGCAGCGACCGCTCCGTGCCCGCCGTCCTGGTGACCGGGCCGGACGCGACCCCCGCGTTCACCGGCTGCCGGGTGGAGACCCACTCGGCCGCCGGGGTCGAGGTGACCGACGGTGCCCGGCCGACCCTGAAGGGCTGCGTGGTGGCCAACCCGGACGGCCTCGGGCTGCGGCTGCGCGGCGCGGGCACCGCCGCCGCCTTCGAGGACTGCGAGGTCGCCGTCGCCGGGCAGGCCGGGCTGGCGGTGCTCGGCGGCGCGACCGCCGCGCTGGACCGCTGCCGGGTGCACCATGCCGCCGGCGCGGGCGTCCTGCTCTCCGACCCGGGCAGCGCGGCCGAGCTGACCGGCTGCGAGATCTACGAGATCCGCGGCAGCGGGGTGCAGGCCGAGGCCCAGGCGGGCGGGCGGCTGGTCGACTGCGACATCCACCGGGTCACCGGCAACGGGCTCACCCTCGACGGCGAGGCCGAACTCGTGCTCACCGGCTGCCGGGTGCACGACGTGCCGGAGAACGCCGCCGACCTGCGCGGCCGGGCCCGGCTGAGCCTCGCCCACTCCACCGTGCGGGACTTCGGGCGCGGGGCGCTGTCGGTCTGGGACCAGGGCACCGAGGCGAGCGCCGAGTCCTGCCAGATCCACGGTTCGAACGGCGAGTACCCGGCGCTCTGGGTGAGCGACGGCGCCCGGCTCACGCTCACCGACTGCGCGCTGCACGACCTGCCGGACGCACTGTTCGTCCTGGACCGCGACTCCGCGGCCGTCGCCGAGGGCTGCTCGTTCAGCCGGATCCGCAGCTCGGCGGTGTCGGTCAGCGGCGGCGCCACCGTGACGCTCACCGGCTGCCGGGTCCAGGAGGCGGGCACCGGGCTCTGGTTCCGCGACCACGGCAGCGGGGGCGTGCTCACCGGCTGCGAGATCTCCGACGTGGCCACCGGCGTGATCGTCACCAAGGGCGCCGACCCGGTGCTGCGGGACTGCACCGTGCGGGCCGGTTCGGACGCCGGCGTCTACGTCTCCGCCCAGGGCCGGGGCACCTTCGAGGACTGCCGGGTCTCGCACGGCAAGGGCTTCGGCTTCCACATCATCGACGGCTGCCGGACGGTGCTCACCCGGTGCCGGGCCGAGCAGAACGAGCGGGCCGGTTTCGAGTTCTCCGAGCCCGGACCGGTCGTCGAGGGGTGCACCTCGGACGACGTCCCGGCGGCGTCGGCCGCGGCCCCCGAGATCCCCACCCCGCGCACCCAGCCGGCGCCCACCACCGCACCCTTGGCGTCCTCCGCGCCCACCGCCACGGCCGCCGCGGCGGTGATCGGCCCGATCCCGGACTGCCGGCCCGCCGACGAGGCGCTGGCCGAACTCGACGGGCTGGTGGGCCTGGCCACCGTCAAGCAGGAGGTGCGCACGCTGATCGACCTCATCTCGGTCGGCCGGCGGCGCCGGCAGGCCGGGCTGAAGGCGCCCTCGCTCCGCCGCCACCTGGTCTTCACCGGCGCCCCCGGCACCGGCAAGAACAAGGTGGCGCGGCTGTACGGCGAGATCCTCGCCTAGCTCGGGGTGCTTCAGCGCGGCCACCTGGTCGAGTTGGCCCGGGTGGTCCTCGT
>NZ_JBHYUU010000261.1:0-8836 GCF_042749955.1 Kitasatospora sp. NPDC059462
CCCGCCCCGGCCCGGGGGGGCCCGCGCGGCGGTGGCGCCCCCCGCGCGGTGGGTCCGGGCCCACCTGCCGCGCCGACGGGTCGGGCCGCCGACCACCGGCAGATCCGCGGCCCGGGCCGCCTCGGCGATCTCGCGGGTGTTGCCGTGGAGGCTCCCGCAGACGATCACGGTAGGCACGGCCGGTTCCTCTCCGATCCGGCGGGAAGTCGGGCCGGTCGACTTCCCCATCCAGTCGCTCGGGGCACGCCGAACGGGATGCGCGGTGGAGCAGGAAGTCGGACGGGCCGACTTTCCACTCCCAACCACTGCGGAATCTATGCGCATAGACGTCCTCGCGACAGAGGTCCCGGCGGACGCATCGGTGCCCGGCGGAGCCAGAAGTCGGGCGGGCCGACTTCCCAATCCAGCCGCTCGCGCGCCACGGTCGAACGGGATGCGGTGGAGCAGGAAGTCGGACGGGCCGACTTCCTGCTCCCAGCCGTTGCAGGGTCTACGCGCATAGACATCCTCGCGGCAGAGGTCCCGGCGGGCGTATCGGTGCTCAGCGGAGCCGGAAGTCGGGCGGGCCGACTTCTCAATCCGGCCGCCCGCGCCACGCCGGGTGGGGTGCGGTAGGCGAGCGAGGAGCAGGAAGTCGGGCAGGTCGACTTTTCACTCCCAGCCGCTGCGGGATCTACGCGCATAGACGTCCTCGCGGCAGAAGTTCCGGCGGGCGTATCGGTGCCCGGTGGAGCGGGAAGTCGGGTGGGCCGACTTCCCAATCCAGCCGCTCGTGCGCAGCGGCGGGCGGGGTGAGATGGGCAATGGAGCAGGACAGGGAGTCGGGCGGGCCGACTTCGGGTCAGCGCCCCTCCGCCGGCGGCTCGGGGACGGTGATGACGGGGCAGCGGGCGCGGCGCAGCAGTCCGTGCGGGACGGAGCCCATCCGCATGCCGGTGAACCCGCCGTCGCCCCGCCGCCCGACCACCACGGCGAGCGCGTGCTCGGACGTCCGGGCCAGTTCCTCGACGGGATGCCCGTGCAGCACCTCGTGGCCGAGCCCCACCCCGGGGTGCGCCGCGTGCGGCCCTCGGTGGCCGCGACCAGCTCGCGCCGCAGCTCCGCCTCGACGGTGAGCGGATCGCTGCGGTCGAACGGGACGCGCGGGCGGACCCGGACGGCGCGCAGCCGGGCGCCGCGCTGCGCCGCGAGGGCCAGGGCGAAACCGAGGGCGGTGACCGAGGCGGGGCTGCCGTCCAGACCGGCCACGACGAACGGCGGGTCCTGGGTGATGTGCTCCGGGCCGGGGACGACCACCACCGGACAGCGGGCCTGGGCGCTCACCGGGACGGTCACCGAGGCGAGGCTCAGCACCTCCGCGACCCGGCTCAGCCGCCGGGTGCCGAGGACGACCAGCGAGGCGCGCGCCGACTCCCGGCACAGTGCGGGCGCCGGGACGTCCTCCTCGACCACGGTGGTGATCTCCAGGCCCGGGTGGCGTGCGCGGGCCTCGGCGGCGGCCCGGTCCAGCGCCCGGTCGGCGCGCTCGCGCAGCGCCTTGTGGTGGCGGCCCTCGTCGGCCGGGCGGAATTCGCGGGCCACCGACGGGATCGCGTGGACCAGCCGCAGGGGGAGTCCGCCGCGGGCGGCCGCGTCGGCGGCCCAGGCGGTGGCCAGGGGCCCGGGATCGGCGTCGACGCCGAGGACGACCGGACCGCCGGAGGGGCCGGGGGTGGTGGCGGTCATGGCTGCTCCACGCTGCTCGGCTCGGCGCCGTCCGGAGCGCGGGCGGCGGTGGCGTCCGGCCCTGCTGGGCGGGGCCCGGACCCACACCTCCATGGCACCACCATCGGCCCCGCCCGGCAGGCCCCGCCCGGGCCGGGCCACCCGCGCCCGCCGCACCCGCGCCCGGACGGCCCGGCCCCGGCCCACCGTCGCCCGTTCGCCCGAGTGGGGGACGGTGATGGGCGTGCGGCCCGGGGGAGTGGATGGCGGGCGTGTGTTGTGTGGTTCGGGCCGGGGCCGGGACGGCAGGGCATGGTGGTCCCCAGCTATCGGCCGGGGGGCGCCCCCACCGATGGGCGTGCGGCCTGGGGAAGTGGGTGTAGGGCGTGTGATGTGTGGTTCGGGGCGGGGTCGGGGCGTCAGGGCGTGGTGGTTCCCAGTTTTCGGCCGGGAGGTAGCGCCGCACCACGTCGGTCGTCCGTGGCGGCCGGGAGGTGCCTCCACCGGGCGGGGGACGGTGGCGGCCCAGGGGGAGCGGCTGACTAGCGACCGGCGTGGTGGGCGACGTAGCGGTGCAGGCCGTCGCGGTTGGACGGGACGGACCCGGTGTCGGCGAAGGCGGCGAGCCGGGCCGCCCGGGTGGTGCTGAAACGGGCGGCGGCGTCCTCGAACGCCATCGGGGTGCGTTCGGGGCGGGTGGTCGGCACCGGGAGCAGCGCCAGCGCCCCCGCCAGCGGCCGGTCGTCGGGTTCGGCGGCCGCGGCCTCGTGGACGGCCTGCCAGAAGTCCCGGTAGTCGGCCCTGCGCAGGTCGAACGCGGAGCCGAAGGCGCCGAGCAGGTCGTCGAGCGGCAGCGGACCGGGGCGCAGCAGGTGGAAGTAGCCGGGCTCGCGGCGGGTGACGGCGGCGACCAGCAGCCGTCCGACGTGGTCGACCGGCGTGTAGTCGGTGCTGAGGTCGCTGGTGAACCAGGCGCCGACCCGCAGGCAGGCCCGGATGAGCAGTTCGACCCGCGAGCCGGGGTTGGGGATGCCGGTGCCGGTGGCCGGCATGACCTCGCCGAGCCGGTGCACCGCGACCGCCATGCCGCGGTCGGCGGCGGCCTGGACCAGGTGTTCGGCGACCCACTTGGACTGCCCGTAGCCGGTGTCGGGCGTCCGGCCGGCGGGGATCGGCCGCTCGGGGACCGGGGCGTCACCGGCGGGCCCGGCCGGGCAGGCGGCGAGGGTGGAGACGAAGTGCACCATGGTGGGCCGGCCGGTGGCGGCGAGCCGGAGCAGTTCGACGGTGCCGGTGACATTGGTGCGCCGGTGGGCGCGGTAGCCGCGCACCAGGTTGACCATGGCCCCGGCGTGCACCACCGTGTCGGCCTGCTCGGCCAGCCGGCGGTGGTCGGCCGGGGCGAGGCCGAGCCGGGGGCTGCCGAGGTCGCCGGGGACGGCGACGATCCGGTGGCCGGTCCGCTCGGACCAGAGCCGGTAGCGGTGCAGGGTCTCGGTCACGCGTCGGCGGGCCGCGGCGGGGCCGTCGGCGCGCACCAGGCAGTGGATGACGGCGTCGGTGCCGTCCAGCAGGTCGCGCAGCAGCTGGGCGCCGACGAAGCCGGTGGCGCCGGTGAGCAGCAGGTGCCGGGGCGGGCCGGACGGCCGGCCGGTGGGCCGGATGTCGGCGGGCAGCGTCAGGTCGGCGGCGGACGCCGCGGCGGCGGGCGGGGTGGCCGGCAGGGCGCGGACGCCGTCGAGCGCGGCGGCCTGCAGGGCGATGGTCGGGGCGTGCACGATGTCGCGGATCGACAGCGGGGTGGCGAAGCGGGCGGACACCGCGAGGGCGAGCCGCTGGGCGCGCAGCGAGTCGCCCCCGCTGTCGAAGAAGTCGGCGTCGGGGCCGGTGACGGGCTCCGGCAGCAGCGCGTTCCACAGGTCGGCGAGGGCGCGCTCGGTGCTGCTCCCGGTGGCGCTCCAGCCGCCCGGGTCGGTCGGCGCGGGGGCGCGCAGGAGTTCCGCGAGGGCCCTGCGGTCGGTCTTCCCGTTGCCGTTCACCGGCACGGCGTCGAGCCGGACGAACCGCTTGGGGACGAGCTCGGCCGGCAGCAGCGCCCGGAGGTGCGACCGGAGCCGGGCGTTGGTCAGCTCGCCGCGCAGGGTGACGAAGGCGGCCAGGTGCTGCCCTCCGCCGTGGTCGCTGACCAGGACCTTCGCCTCGCGCACCGCGGGGTGGGAGGCGATCGCGTGCTCGATCTCGGAGAGTTCCACCCGTACGCCGCCGATCTTCACCTGCTGGTCGCGCCGGCCGTCGAAGTACAGCAGGCCGTCCGCGCCGTAGTGGCCGAGGTCGCCGGTGCGGTACATCCGTTGCCCGGGCAGCCCGGGGAAGGGGTTGGGGACGAACGCCAGGGCGGTGCGGTCGGGGTCGCCGAGGTAGCCGGTGCCCAGGCAGGCGCCGCCGATGCAGATCTCGCCGGTCTCCCCGTCGGGGGCGGGGCGGCCGTGCTCGTCGAGCACGATCGCCCAGGTGTTGTCGATCGGCCGGCCGATCGGCACGGGCACGGAGTCCTGCGGCGTCACCTCGTGGAAGACGGAGCCGATGGAGGCCTCGGTGGGGCCGTAGGTGTTGGTCACCCGCAGGTCCGGCAGGAGCCCGCGCAGGGCGCGCACGCTGCCCGGGGCGATCTCCTCGCCGCCGACCAGCAGCATCCGCAGGCTCGCCAGGCCGCTCACCAACTCGGGCCGGGATTCCAGGAGTTCGACGAGCGCGGTGAGGATGGTGGGGACGAAGTCGGTCATCGTGACGCGGTGGCGCCCGATCACCTCGACGGTGGCGGTCAGGTCGAGGACGTCGTGCGGGCGGGGGATGACGACCCGGCTGCCGCAGGTGAGCGGCCACAGCAGCTGCCACAGCGAGGAGTCGAAGGTGTGCCGGCTGTTCTGCAGCACAACGGTGTGCGGCGAGGTGCCGAACCGGCGGCCCATGGCGAGCAGCCGGTTCGCCAGGCCGCTGTGCAGGTTGAGGGCGCATTTGGGGGTGCCGGTGGAGCCCGAGGTGTAGAAGCCGTAGGCGAGTTCGTCCGGTCGGGGCGGCGCGGGCGCCGGCCACGGGGGAGGGGCCTCGTCCGTGGCGGGGCCGGCGACCGTGGCGGGGCCGGCGACCGGGTCGCCCACCGGGTCGACGGCGAGCACGGGGACCGGCCGGCCGCCGGGGTCGGCGCCGGGGGAGAGCAGCACGGCGGCGGGGCCGCAGGCCTCGATCATGGGCTGCAGGCGCGGCCCGGGCCACTGCTCGTCCAGCGGGACGAACACCGCGGCGCAGCGCATGACGGCCAGCATGGCGACCAGCAGTTCCGGGCCGCCGGACATCACCAGCGGCACGAAGTCGCCCCGGCGGACCCCGGCGCGGGCCAGCCGGCCGGCCAGGACCTCGGCCCGGTGCAGCAGTGCGCGGTAGGTCAGGGCGCCGCCCGGGTGCTCGACCGCGACGGCGTCGGGGGTGCGGGCGGCCGCGGCCTCGACGAGGCTCCAGGCGGTGACGCCGGCGGGGCGGGGGACGGTCTCTCCGCGGTACTGGCCCGTGTGCCACTCGGTCGGGGCTCGCATGGCTCTCCCTTGGTCGCTGGACGAGGACGAGGACGAGGACAAGGACGGGGCAGTGGCGGGAACGGGGCGGGCCCGTGGGGTGCGCGGGGCCCGGCCCGGGAGCGGATCAGTGCCTCAACGGGGCTGCGACGGGTCTCAGACCTCGGTCGCCACCCAGCTGATGTACCAGCCGTGGCTCACGGCGTACTCGACCGACAGCGGACGGCCGTCCTGCCAGCGCACGTAGATCCGGAAACCCTTCGCCGTCGGGGTGTAGATGGTGTTCCCGCCGGTGGTCGTCCACATCGAGTCACGGCCGCACAGGTTGGCGGTGTAGACCGGCGTCTCGGCGAAGTTGCCGGCGGAGGTGTCGACGTCGATGTAGATGCCGGTGCCGTTGTCCTCCTCGACGTGCTGCTGCCAGTCGTCGACGGGCGTGTTGCCGGCGATGAACCTGGGGTTGGACATACCTGTCTCCTCGCTGTGGTCAGAGAAACGGGCAGGGGGGCGGATCAGAATGGATCGCCGATGTACCAGGGATCATCCGCCGTTGCCGAGTCTGAGTGAATCCTCCATTGATCACAAGAGCACTGAATGCGAATCATCGAATTCCGGTTGAGCATATTGATCCGCACGCCAATCCGTGAACACGCGGGATTTCGCGCGGTCCTTGACGTCGCGTGGTTCGATCGTGCTATACCTGTGGCTTCTGACGTGGTCCGGTCATCGGACCGCTGTGCGCGCTGGTCCGCCAGTCCCCGGAAACGCGCCGTCTCAAATGCCGGACCGGCAAGACCCGAATTCCCGGAAATCCTTGAGAACGCGAGGAGCGTGTGATCGGCATGCCCGAATTCCCGATCGTCCCGGAGTTGTCCGCCGCAGATTCCTGGGAGGATATCGCTCCGGTCGTGGAGCTGGCGTACGGGGGCTACGGACACTCGGCGGAGTACCACGCCTCGGCGGCCTCGATCTTCGAACCCAAACGATCCCTGGTCGCCCGCACCGGCGGCCGCGCCTGCGGGACCTGCGCCGTCTACTCCCTGGAGATGACCCTGCCGGGAGGCCCCCGCCCGGTGGCCGGCCTCGGCTACGTGAGCGTCGCCCCCGAGCACCGGCGGCGCGGCGTGATGCGCGCCATGGTGCTGCGGGTCCTGCACTCCCTGCACGACGCGGGCGCCGAGCCGGTGGCCGCCCTCAACACCACCGAGGCCGGGATCTACGGCCGCTTCGGCTTCGGCCTCGCCAGCCGGGCCGCCCGGGTGCGGATCCCCCGGCACGCCCGTGACCTGCGGACGGACGGCGGCGGGCGGACCGTCCGGATCGGCGACCCGCACGAGCACACCGCCGCGCTCGCCGCCGTTCACGCGCAGTGCGCCGGGGACCGCCCCGGGACGCTGCGCCGCGACGCCGCCTGGGCCGCCCGGGCCGTCCTCGACCTGCCCGACCACCGGGGCGGGTCCGGGCGGCTGCTCTGCATGGTGGCCGAGGACGACGGGGAGCCGTCCGGCTACGCCCTCTACCGGCTGACCGCGGCCTGGGAGGACTCGGTGCCGCGCTACGAGGTGTCGGTGCGCGAGCTGTTCGCCCGCGACCCCGCCTCCCACGCGGCCCTGTGGCAGGCCCTGCTCGACGTCGACCTCGCCGCCGTCGTGGTCGCCGACCGGCCGGTGGACGACCCGGTGCTCGCCCTGCTCGCCGACCCGCGCAGCGCGGCGCCCGTCCTGCGCGACCAGCTGCACGTCCGGCTGGTCGACGTGCAGCGGGCACTGGAGCAGCGCGGCTACGCCGCCGAGACCGAGGTCGTCCTGGACGTCACCGACCCGCTCTGTCCCTGGAACGAGCGGCGGTTCCGGCTGCGCACCGGCCCCGAGGGCGGCGAGTGCCGGCCCACCACCGCCGCGGCCGACCTGGAGCTGACGGCCCGCGAGCTGGGGGCCCTGCACCTCGGCGGCACCTCCCTGGTCCAGCTCGCCCTGGCGGGCCTGGTCCGCGAACTGCGCCCGGGCGCGGTGCGGGCCGCCGCCACGGCGTTCCGCCACGACCCGGCCCCGTTCTGCCCCGTCGTCTTCTGACGCCGGGCCGCGCACCGGCCCGAGCGCACCGGCCCGCTGTCCCCCCCCGCCCCGGGCCGGCCACCGATCGTCCCTTCCGACCTAGGGCCTGTCTCTTGGATCCTTGCCGGGTCCGCGACGCCTGGGCACGCACCTCGCCGCGTTGTCGTCAGTCGCCAATGCTCCGCAGTGGCTCCCTCCTCCGCCTTGCGATGCACGCACCCAGACGCCGCGGCCTGATCCGACAAAATCCAAGAGACAGACCCTAGGAGCCTCATGCCTGGTCCCGGATACGCCCACTTCGGCGCCGAGGAGCGCCGCAACCTCCTCGACGTCGTGGACGCCTGGCTCGCCACCTCCGACGCGCACTCCCGCCCACCCGGCGTGGACGCCCAGATCCGCGGCCTGGAACAGGAGCTGTCCGCGCGCTTCGGCAGCCCGCACTGCCTGGCCGTCAACAGCGGCACCTCCGCCCTGCTGGCCGCCCTCGCCGCGCTCGGCATCGGCCCGGGCGACGAGGTCATCGTGCCCGGCTACCTCTACACCGCCTCCGTCTCGGCCGTCGTCTTCGCGGGCGCCACCCCGGTGATCGCCGAGATCGACGACTCGCTGACCCTCGACCCGGCCGACGTCCTGGCCCGGATCACCCCGCGCACCCGGGCGATCATGCCCATCCACATGCTCGGCGCGCCCTGCGACCTGGCGGCCCTCGGGCAGATCGCCGACGACCACGGGCTCTTCCTGCTGGAGGACGCCGCCCAGGCCTGCGGGGCGACCTACCGGGGCCGTCCGGTCGGCACCTTCGGGCAGACCGGCGCCTTCTCCACCAACATCTTCAAGGTGATCACCGGCGGCGACGGCGGCTTCCTGCTGACCCCCGACGAGCACCTCTTCCGGCGCGCCTACTCCTTCCACCACCACGGCTGGTACCCCTACGGCGAGGAGACCGGCGACGGCGACCCGCTGTTCGGCCTCAACCTGCGGATGAGCCCGTTCACCGCGGCCGTCGCCCGCGCCCAGCTCACCCGCCTGGACGCCGTCCTGGAGCACAACCGGACCCTGGCCCGGGCACTGTCCGCCGCGATCCCGGCCCGCGACGGCCTGCGCCCGCGCCCGCTGCACGACGCCGCCGGCGACTGCGCGACCCTGCTGGTGCACCTCTTCGACGACCCGGCGAGCGCCGAGGCGGTGGCCAAGGAACTCGGCACCCGCACCCTGCTCCACTCGCCCAAGCACTACTACGGCGGCCTGCCCGAACTCGCCGCCCTGATGGCCGGCGACGCCCGCCCGAGCCCCTTCCGGCGGCCGCCGGAGAAGACCCGGCACGACTACCGGGCCGGCGCGCTGCCGCAGACCGACGCCGTCCTCGCCCGCGCGGTCGCGCTGACCGTCGGGCTCACCGACACCTACCTGGGCGCCGACTTCGGCCTGACGCCGCGCAGCACCCCGGCCGACGCCGAGGCCGTCGCCGACCGGTTCCGCACCGTCGTGGCCGGAGTGCTGGGCCGGTGA
>NZ_JBHYUU010000262.1:0-8786 GCF_042749955.1 Kitasatospora sp. NPDC059462
GCGGCGAGCAGCGCGAGGGCGGACCGCGGCCGATCGGCAGCGGGCTGGGCGAGCTGGCCCCGCCGCGTCCGCTCGGCGCGCCCGGCCCGGCCGGCGCCGTGGTGCCGGTGACCCCGCTGCCGCCCGCCGCCGACGCCCGTCCGGTGCCGCGCCCGATGGCCGAGCTGCCCGCCGCGTCCGGCGCCGCCGCCCCGGCGGCTCCCGGTGCCCCGCAGGCCAACGCCCCGATCGCGCTGCCGGGCGGCCGCCCCGACACCGGCGAGCACGGCGCGGTGCCCGCCCCGGCCCCCGACGGCGGTCCGCGCCGGCTGCTGGTCTGGCCCGAGCCCGACCCGGCCACCCGCCAGGCGCTCCAGGACCGCGGCTACCGCCCGGTGATCGTCCGCTCCCGCGAGGAGGTGGACGCCCAGGTCGCCGGTTTCCCCGCCGCGCTCTTCGTCGACCCGCTGACCGGCCCGATCACCCGCACCGCGCTGCAGTCGCTGCGCACGGCGGCGCTGAACAGCCGGGTCCCGGTGCTGGTCACCGCGGGTCTCGGGCAGGCCACCCGGGACGCCGCGTACGGCGCCGACCCGGCCGTCCTGCTGCGCGCCCTCGCCCCGCGCGACGGCGAGAACCACGCCCCGCGGGTCCTGCTGGTCGAGGGCGACCCGGACATCGCCGCCGCGATGATCGGCAGCCTGGAACGGCGCGGCATGCACGTCGAGCACGCGGTGGACGAGAACGACGCCGTCGCCCGGGCCAGCAGCGTGCAGCCCAACCTGGTGGTGATGGACCTGCTGCAGATCCGCCGCCGCCGGGTCGGCCTGCTGGACTGGCTGCGCGCCAACGACCGGCTGCACCGCACCCCGCTGGTCGTCTACACCTCGGTGGACCTCGACCCGCGCGAACTGCCGCGGCTGCGCACCGGCGAGACGGTGCTCTTCCTCGCCGAGCGCTCGACCAGCGACGACGTGCAGTCCCGGATAGTCGACCTGCTCGGGCGGATCGGCGCCATGGGCGAGGCGGGCGTCGCCGCCGCCGGCTGAGCCCGCACGCGCCGAGGGCCGGCCGCCCCCTCCCGGGGTGGCCGACCCTCGCCGTCCCGCTGCTACTCCTTGCCGAGACGGGTGACGTCCAGCTTCTGCGCGGCGTAGTCGGCGCGGATCACCTTCTTGTCGAACTTGCCGACCGAGGTCTTCGGCACCGACTCGACGAGCGCCCAGCGCTCCGGCAGCTGCCAGGAGGCGATCCGCCCGGCCAGGAACGCCCGCAGCTCCGGCAGGCCGGTGGTGGCGCCGGGCCGCAGCACGACGGTGGCCAGCGGCCGCTCGCCCCACTTCTCGTCCGGGACGGCCACCACGGCCGCCTCGGCGACCTCCGGGTGGGCCATCAGGTGGTTCTCCAGGTCCACCGAGGAGATCCACTCGCCGCCGGACTTGATGACGTCCTTGGCCCGGTCGGTGAGGGTCAGGTAGCCGTCCGGGGTGATCGTGCCGACGTCGCCGGTGCGCAGCCAGCCGTCCTCGGAGAACTTGTCCTCCGGGCGCACCGGGTCCTGGCCCGCGCCCCCGTAGTACGCCCCGGCGATCCACGGGCCGCGCACCTCCAGCTCGCCCGCCGACACCCCGTCGTGCGGCATCCGCTCGCCGCCGGGGCCGATCAGCCGGGCCTCGACGGAGGCCGGGAAGATGCCCTGGGTGATCCGGTACGGCCACTCCTCCTCGGGGCTCAGGCCGCCCGGGGGCTGGGCGAAGGAGCCGAGCGGCGAGGTCTCGGTCATGCCCCAGGCGTGGACGACCCGGATGCCGTGGCGCTCGTCGAAGTCCTTCATCAGCGACGGCGGACAGGCCGAGCCGCCGATCACCACCATGCGCAGGCTGGAGGTGTCGTAGTCACCGGCGTCCAGCTCGTCCAGCAGGCCGCTCCAGATGGTCGGCACGGCCGCGCTGACGGTGGGCCGCACGGTGGCGATCATCTCGGCCATCGGCCTGGGCTGGAGGAAGCGGTCCGGCATCAGCAGGTTGGCGCCGGACATGAAGGCGGCATGCGGGATGCCCCAGGCGTTGACGTGGAACATCGGCACGACCGGCAGCGCGGTGTCGCGCGGGGTGAAGGCGAAGTTGTCGCCGGTGTTGACCTGGAGGCAGTGCAGGTAGACCGAGCGGTGGCTGTAGAGCACGCCCTTGGGGTCGCCGGTGGTGCCGGAGGTGTAGCAGAGCACGGCGGCCTGCCGCTCGTCGATGTCGGACTGCCAGGGGTAGGCGGTGGGCCGGTCCGCTATCAGCTCCTCGTAGTCGTGCACGCCGCCCGCGAAGCCGGCCAGCACCGACCGGTCGCCGGGGCCGCTGACCACGATGTGCTTGAGGGTCGGCGCGAGCTCGGGGAGGACCGCCGCCAGCAGCGGGAGGACGGTGCCGTTGACGATGATCACGCGGTCGGCGGCGTGGTCGACGATGAAGGACAGCTGGCCGGCCGGGAGCCGCAGGTTGAGGGTGTGCAGCACCGCGCCCATCGCCGGCACCGCGAGGTAGGCCTCCAGGTGCTCGGCGTTGTTCCACATCAGGGTGGCGACCCGGTCGTCGGCCGTCACCCCGAGTTCGTCCCGCAGGGCCCAGGCGAGCTGTGCCGCACGGGCGCCGACCTCCGCGTACGTCCGGACCACCGGGCCGGTGCCGTCCCAGGTGGTGACGGTCGAGCGGCCGTGGATCGTGGACCCGTGCTCAAGGATCCGGGCGACGGTGAGCGGTACGTCCTGCATCGTGCTGAACACGGGTCCTCCTCGACCTGGGCGGCACTGCGGCGGCTCCTGCCCCGGCCTGGCCGAACGTCGGCTACTGGGCGGTAATACGGGCAGTAGGGCCCGATTCTGCCGCGCCGGGTCCCGGATGTCAGCATCTCGGCCGCGTTGTGCCGATCACGGCCCGGCCACGGTCGGGCCACGTTCTCCCCGGTCGGGCGGGGGCGCCCCGGACGCGCGGGGCGGCGGCCGGGATACTGGGCGCATGGGCGACGGACGCGGCGAACGGCGGGTGGGGCAGGGTCTGACCGGGTTCCGGATGCCGTGCCCGTGTTGTTCCGGCGGGGTGCGCACCCAGGCGCGGCTGGGCCTGCGGGCGGGGCGCACCGGTACCGGGTACGTCCCGGAGACCTGCCGCCACTGCCAGGGCCGGGGCTGGCTGGGGCTCGCGCTGCGCGAGTGACGGGCCGGCTCCCGGCCTGCGGCGGCCGTCAGCGGGCCAGCGGGGCGTCGACCTGGTTGCGGTCGACGGTGAGCGTCGCCCCGCCGTAGGTCTCCTCGACGTTGCCGCGGTACTGGTGGACGCGCCGGTGCCGGCTCCAGAGGTCCGGGGTGAGCGGCCCGCCCCCGGTGGTGTCCGCGCGGTCGTCCCAGCGGGCGTACCAGAGGACGTCGGGCAGCGGTGAGCTGCCGGCCCGGGCGGCCGCGGCGAGGTCGGCGATGCCGGAGTCGAGGCTGGAGTAGAAGCCGGAGCGGTACCCGGCCGCGTGCAGCGCCTGGGTCCAGCCGACGGCGAAGTCGACGACCGCCTGCCCGCAGGCCGGGTCGCGCAGCGGGTAGGCCTCGATGTCCACGAAGACCGGGCTGCCCGGGCCGAACCCGACCGCCCGCAGGCCCGCGACCGCCTCGGCCGCCTCCTGGCGCCCCTGCCGGGCGGCGCGCGCCGGGTCGATCCGCTCGGGCTTGCGCTTCAGCTCGCTGCACGGCGCCTGGAGGCCGACGTGCACGGGCAGGAACCGCCAGCCCATCGCCCGGGCCTGCCGCACCCAGTCGGCGGTGAGCGCGGGCTGGGCGCAGCCGCGCTGGCGGCCGCTGGTGTAGACGCCGAGCGCCCCGTACGGCGAGGCGTCGCGCCAGGCCCGCAGGGTCTCCAGCGGGGGCGCGGTGCAGGCGTCGAAGGCCGCGCCGGCGTACTGGTCGCGCGGGCGGGCGGTGGGCGGGCCGAGCCGGTCGGGCAGGACGGCCGCCCGGATGCGGGGAGCGGCGGCGGCCGCCGGAACGGCGTCGTCGGCGCTCGCGGGCGGGCCGCCGGCGGCCAGCAGGAGGACGAGCGAGGCGGCGGCGAGGGCTGCGGAGCGGAGATGGCGCACCCCGCCTTGATACTGACGGAGCGTCGGGCGATGCCCGGCGCCGCGCCGGGCGCGGCGGGAAAGCTCACCCTTTCGGACGCACCCGTCCGGATCCGTCCCGATTCTTGTAACGAGCTTGCTGCCCAGTGGCTCCTTACGGCAAACTCGCCCCATGCCCACCTCCCATCCCAGCGAAACCTCCGCCCCGACGCCGGCCGCCGCCGTCGCCGAGGCGCTTGCCATGCCGCCCGCCCCCAAGGGCGAGCCCGCCGGCGAGCGGGGCAGCTGGCGACGAGGCGGGGCGCCCGGAGAGGGGCTGCCACCGGACGCGGGCCCCGGCCGGACCACCGGCCGACGGTTCACCAGCCTCCTGCGGCGCCCGGATCGGATTCCGGCGCCGCTTCTCTGTGTCACGGCGATGTTCCTGGTGCAGACCGGGATCGCGTTCTCCAAGCCGCTCTTCGGACCGCTCGGGGTGAGCGGCACCACCTTCCTGCGGCTGGGCTTCGCGGCGGTCATCCTGCTGGCCGTCACCCGGCCGAACCTGCGCGGGCGCCGGCCGCGCGACCTGGCCGCCGCCGCCCTGCTCGGCATGGCCTCGGCCGGGATGACCCTGCTGTTCGCCGGGGCGATCGACCGGCTGCCGATGGGCACCGCCGCCACCATCGAGTTCCTCGGCCCGCTCGCGGTGGCCCTGGTCTTCGCCCGCCGCGCCAGCCACCTGCTCTGGGCGCTGCTCGCGGCCGGCGGTGTGGCGCTGCTCACCCTGCTCGGCGAGGGCGGGGAGGGCGGCGGGCTCGACCCGGTCGGCCTGCTGTACGCCTTCGGGGCGGCCGCCTGCTACGCCGCCTACATCCTGTTCACCGACAAGGTCGGGGCGGCGTTCCAGGGCTTCCAGGGGCTGGCGGTGTCGATGACGGTCGGCGCGCTGGCGGTGGCTCCGTTCGGGCTCGGCCAGGCCTGGGACGGGCTGACCGAGCCCGGTGCCTCGCCGCTGATGCTGCTGCTCGCGGTGGCCGGGGTGTCGCTGCTGCTGCCGGTGATCCCGTACGCGCTGGAGATGACGGCGCTGCGGAGGATGCCGCAGCGGGTGTTCAGCGTGCTGGTCAGCCTGGAGCCGGCGGTCAGCGCGCTGGTCGGCCTGGTGGTGCTGGGCCAGCTGCTGGGCGCCGCGCAGCTGGCCGGCATCGGCTGCGTGGTGGCGGCGAGCGTCGGGGCCACGCTGACCGGGCGGCGCTGACGCGCCGGGGCCCGGTGAACCGGGGCCTGGTGAATCGGGGGCGCGCATCCCAGCGATGCGCGCCCCCGCCGTGTCACGGCCAGAGCAGGGTGCGCGACCACTCCGGGGTGCGGACCGGACCGGTCCGGGTGTAGCGGAGCCGGACGTGGTGGCGTTCCGCGTCGCCCTGCCAGAACTCCACCTCGTTGGCCCAGAGCGTGTAGACGGCGTGCCCGGCGGCGACCGCGTCCGGGGTGGCCTCCAGCCGGCGGCGGGCCACCGCCACCGCCTCCTCGTACTCGGCGGGCGAGGCCAGCGGCTCGCTCTGCCGCCCGACCAGCGCGCCGATCCGGGCGGCCGGGGAGCGGGTGGCGAACTCGGCCCCCGCCACCTGGTCGGCGGCCCGCTCGACGGTGCCGCGCACCCGCACCTGGCGGCCGAGCTGCGGCCAGTAGACGGTGAGCGCGGCGGCCGGGTGGTCGGCGAGCTGACGGCCCTTGGGGCTGTCCGCGGCGGTCGAGAAGACCCAGCCGGTGCCGGCGGCGTCCACGTCGCGCAGCACCAGCACCCGGGCGTCCGGCGTGCCGTCGGCATCGACCGTGGAGAGGGTGAACACCTGCGGGTCCAGCACCCCGGCGTGCAGGGCGGTGGCGAGCCAGTCCACGAAGAGCGGGCCGGGTTCGGCCGGGGCCGCCTCGGTGTCGAACGTCGGCAACGGGCGGGCCATCGGCGGACGGCCGAGCATCAGCTCGGGCACGGACCGGGGCGCGGCCGCGGCCGGCTCCCCGCCGGGTCCGGGGCCCGGTGCGGGCCTGGTCTCGCCGGGGCCGGTCAGGCCCTCCTCCTCCGCTGCCATCGCGCCCTTCCTTCCGGTTGCCGCGGCCGCAGCCCCGCGGCGGACCGGGCGCCGCTGGGCGGGCCGGGCGCGGGGGTGCGCTGTCGGAGCGCAACCGTACCGCCGTACGGTGACGGCGCCGGGCGCGGGCCCTGGACCGGACCCCTTCCGGGCCCCGGACGCGCCCGTGGGCGGCACCGTCGTGCGGTGCCGCCCACGGGGCCGGTGCGCGGTGACCCTTTCCGCTGCCCGGTTGCGTGATGTGCGGTGCGTGATGTGCGTGCGTGGTGCGTGATGTGTGCGGTGCGATCCGTTCGGTCTCGCGGTCCTCCGGCCTCGCGGCCTGCCCCGGTCCGCCCCGGTGGTCCTCCGACGGCGCCCCCGCCGTCGACGGCCCCGGGCCGTGCTCAGGAGAAGACCGGCGCGAAGACGATGGTGTAGTTCTTGTTGGCCTGGCCGGCCTGGACGGTGCCCGCGTTGTCCTTCACCGCGAGGGTGTCGGACTGGTTCGAGGCACCGGCGCCGGTGGCCGTCTGCTGGGTGGAGATGTGGTTGCCGTCGACCGACCCGAAGACGTTGCCCGTGCCGGCGTTCGAGACGAGCGTGCCGTCGTCGTCGGCGGCGGCCGAGCCGGCACCGGCGATCAGCAGGCCGGCGGCGAGCGGGGCCGCCAGTAGTAGGCCGGCCGCCCCGCGGGTCCGGATGCGAGCCATCAGAGCCTCCAAGAAGCGCCTCCAAGAAACGGTAATCGTGCAAGATGTGCGGGAGTTCGCCGACCAAACGAACACCCGCGGTCTGCGACGTCGGGAGACAGACTTCCGCAACAAATCGACAAAGCACCACCTCCCGGGGGCCTTTTCGCCCTTTAGCGTGATATCCGGCGGCCCGGTGCATAACCGTCCCGGCCCCGGGGAGCGGGACCGTCGCACCGCCTCCCACCTGCGACGCAAGGGGGTCGACCGGTCACGGTCCGATGCGTCCGGAGCAGCGTGGAGAAATCACCCGGACAACCCGGCGCACCACCACGGCGCGCGTCGATGCCGGACACGCCCCTTTTCGGTGCGGTCGCCCTACCGCACCGGCCGTGTCCGCGATTATGCGACAGTCCGGAAATCGGCAGAACGCGGCACCATGCGCCGCGTCCTCCGCCGCCCCCGGGCGGCCCCGCCGGCCCGGACGGGTCAGAGCGCCTTCCCGGGATTGAGGATGCCGAGCGGGTCGAAGACCGCCTTCAGCTGCCGCTGCAGGTCCATCGCCACCGGACCGAGCTCCCGCGCCAGCCACTCCCGCTTGAGCAGCCCCACCCCGTGCTCACCGGTGATCGTGCCGCCCAGCTCCAGCCCCAGCGCCATGATCTCGTCGAAGGAGCGCTGCGCCCGCGCCGACTGCTCGGCGTCCGCCGCGTCGAAGACGACGATCGGGTGGGTGTTGCCGTCGCCCGCGTGACTCACCACCCCGATGGTCAGCGCGTGCCGCTCGGCGATCGCCGCGACGCCGTCCAGCATCTCGGCCAGCCGCGAGCGCGGCACCGCCACGTCGTCGATCATCGTGGTGCCCAGCCGCTCCATCGCGGGCAGTGCCAGCCGGCGCGCCTCCAGCAGCAGCTCGGACTCGGCCCGGGTCTCGGCGGGCACCACCTCCGTCGCCCCGGCCGCCCGGCACAGTTCGCCGACCGCGGCCAGCTCGGCCACCCGGTCCGGACCGTCGAAGGCGACCAGCAGCAGCGCCCGGGTGGACTCCGGCAGCCCCATCCGGCCCAGCGCGTTGACCGCGCGCACGCTCACCGCGTCCATCAGCTCCATCAGCGAGGGCGTGAAACCGCGCGCCATCACCTCGCAGACCGCCGCGCCCGCCGCGTCCGCGCCCGGGAACTCCGCCGCCAGCGCCAGCTGCGGCGCGGGGGCCGGCCGCAGCGCCATCACCGCGCGGACCACCACGCCCAGGGTGCCCTCGGAGCCCACCAGCAGCCGGGTCAGGTCGTAGCCGGCGACGCCCTTGGCCGTCCGGCGGCCGGTGGACAGCAGCCGCCCGTCGGCCAGCACCACGTCGAGGCCGAGCACGTACTCGCTCGTCACCCCGTACTTGACGCAGCAGAGGCCGCCCGCGCCGGTGCCGATGTTGCCGCCGATCGTGCAGGACTCCCAGCTCGACGGGTCGGGCGGGTAGGCGAGCCCGGCGGCGGCCGCGGCCCGGGACAGCTCGGCGTTGACCACGCCCGGCTCGACCACCGCGATCCGGTTCACCGGGTCGAGCTCCAGGATCCGGTTCATCTTCACCATCGACAGCACGATGCAGCCGTCGACGGCGTTGGCCGCGCCGGACAGCCCGGTCCGGGCGCCCTGCGGGACCACCGGCACGCGCAGCTCGGAGGCGGTCCGCAGGACGTGCTGCACCTGCTCGACCGTCTCCGGGAAGACCACCACCGCGGGGGTGCCGGCCGGGCAGAAGCCCGCCATGTCGTGCCGGTAGGCGGCCGTCACGTCCGGGTCCACCGCCAGGGCGCCGGGCGGGAGGCCCTCGGCCAGCCGGTCCGTCAGGTCACTCATCGCCGCCTCCGCTCGCACCGCCCGGGCGGGGGTCCGACCGACGCCGCCCGGACCTCGCACTCTGCCCGCCGCCCGCCCGCCCGGCAAGTACGCCTGCCCCGCGCGGCCGGGGCGAGGC
>NZ_JBHYUU010000263.1:0-8618 GCF_042749955.1 Kitasatospora sp. NPDC059462
AATCTCCAACCCCAGAGAATCTGAGGCCGGGGATGTCAACATATCTGGCGTTGACTTTTGGCACGCTGTTGAGTTCTCAAGGAACGGACGCTTCCATCAGGCGGCTTTCACACCGGCCCTCCGGGCGCTTCGTTCTTTCGTGTTTCCAGCTTATCAGATGTTTTCCGCTCCGTTTTCCGGAGTTTCATTCAGCCGACTTCGCTTTCCGCTTGTCCCCGCTCTCTCGCGGCGACTCCGGAACTGTACGGGGACGGGGACGCCACATGCAAATCGTCCCGCCCTGCTCGCGCAGGACGGGACGATCCGCGGTCCGGAGTCGGCCTCAGGCGCGGCCCATCTCCTCGGCGATGGCCGCCGCGAAGGCGTCGATGTCGGCCTCCGTGGTGTCGAAGGAACACATCCAGCGGACCTCGCCGGTGTGCTCGTTCCAGAAGTAGAAGCGGTAGCGCTTCTGCAGCCGCTCGCTCACCTCGCGCGGGAGGATCGCGAACACCGCGTTGGCCTGGGCCGGGCGCACGACGGTCACCCCGTCGATCGCGCGGACGGCCGTCTCCAGCCGCGTGGCCATCGCGTTGGCGTGGCCGGCGTTGCGGAGGTAGAGGTCACCGGAGAGCAGCGCCTCGAACTGGACCGAGACGAAACGCATCTTCGACGCGAGCTGCATCGAGGTCTTGCGCAGGAACTTGATGTTCCGGACCTTCTCCGGGTTGAGCACGACCACGCACTCGCCGAACAGCAGGCCGTTCTTCGTACCGCCGAAGGACAGCACGTCGACGCCCACGTCGGTGGTGAAGGCGCGCAGCGGCACGCCCAGCGAGGCGGCGGCGTTGGCCAGGCGCGAGCCGTCCACGTGGACCAGCATGCCGAGCTGGTGCGCGTGGTCGACGATCGCCCGGATCTCCTCCACGGTGTAGAGGGTGCCGAGCTCGGTGCTCTGGGTGATCGAGACCGCGAGCGGCTGCGCGCGGTGCTCGTCGCCGTAGCCCCAGGCCTGCTGGTCGATGAGCTCGGGGGTGAGCTTGCCGTCCGGGGTGGGGACGGTGAGCAGCTTGATGCCGCCCATCTTCTCCGGCGCGCCGCCCTCGTCCACGTTGATGTGGGCGGTGTCGGCGGCGATCACCGCGCCCCAGCGCGGGAGCAGGGCCTGCAGGGCGACGACGTTGGCGCCGGTGCCGTTGAAGACGGGGTACGCCTCGGCCTGCTCGCCGAAGTGGCGGCGGAAGACGTCCTGCAGGTGGGCGGTGTAGTCGTCCTCGCCGTAGGCGACCTGGTGGCCGCCGTTGGCGAGGGCTATCGCGGCGAGGATCTCGGGATGCACGCCGGCGTAGTTGTCGCTGGCGAAGCCGCGGACGGCGGGGTCGTGCCGCCGTACCGCGTCCGTGCTGCCGGAGGGGTCGGTCATCGGGCTGTCAGCCACAGGTGCTGTCCGTTCAGTTCTTCTGCGGGGCGGTCCCAGAGGCCCGCCAGGTGTGCGGCGAGGTCGGCGGTGTCGGTGAAGCCGGCGAACTTGGCGTCCGGCTTCTCGGCCCGCATCTCGGGACTGACCAACGCCTTGATGACCAGGATCGCAGCCGCGGCGGTGGGCTTGCCGTCCTCGGCCGTGGTCTCCTTGCGGAAGGAGTCCGCCATGGCGAGCGTCCAGGCCTCGGTGGCGGCCTTGGCGGCGGCGTAGGCGGCACCGCCCGAGGTGGGCTTGTGGGCGGCGGCGGCGGAGATCATCGCGTACCGGCCGGCCTCGCTGCGCAGCAGCGCGGGCTGGAACGCCAGCGAGGTGTGCTGGAGGGTGCGCACGACGGTGTCGTGCAGGAAGTCCCAGTCGTCGATCCGGCTCTCGAAGAAGGTCTTGCTGCCGCGCCAGCCGCCGACGAGGTGGAACACGCCGTCGACGTGGCCGTGCTCGGCCTCCAGGTGGTCGGCCCAGTCGTGGACCTCCTGCGGGTCGAGGAGGTCGATGACCTGGCCGCTGATCCGCGCTCCGCGCACGGCGACGCGGACGGTGTCGAGCGCGGTCTCCAGGCGCTGGGCGTCGATGTCGGCGCCGATGACGGTGGCGCCGTCGGCCGCGAGGCGGCGCAGCACGGCCTGGCCGGCCGGGCCGCTGGCTCCGGCGACGGCGATGACCTTGCCGGTCAGCGGTCCCTTGGGTGCGGTGGTCACGCGGCAGCTCCCTGCAGGCCGGCGCCGGTGATGCCGGCGGTGGAGGCGATGACGCCGCCGAGCTTCTTCGAGAGGGCCTCGTAGAACATGCTCAGCGGGAACTCGTCGGGGAGCACAGCGTCGCACAGGGCCTTGTTGAGCGCCTTGGGGTCGGTGAGGTCGAACGGCAGCGCCTCGGTGCCCTTGGCCCAGGTGGAGGCGGGGTGCGGGGTGAGGTAGCGGGAGACCAGCTCGTAGGCGGCGACCCAGTGGGCCGGCTTGGGGCGGTCGATGCCGTCGCGGTAGAGGGTCTCGATCTCGGCGCAGAGCGCGTTGGTGACCTGCGGGGCGCGGTCCCAGTCGATGCTCAGGCGGTTGTCGCGCCACTGCAGGGCGTTGTGCTTGTGCAGGTAGGCGAAGAGCAGCTGGCCGCCCATGCCGTCGTAGTTGCGCACGCGGTCGCCGCTGAGCGGGAAGCGGAAGAGGCGGTCGAAGAGGACGGCGTACTGGACGTCGCGGGCGTGCTCGTTGCCCTCGGACTCCAGCTGCACCGCCTCCTTGAAGGTGGTGAGGTCGCAGCGGAGCTCCTCCAGGCCGTACATCCAGAACGGGCTGCGCTGCTTGATCATGAAGGGGTCGAACGGCAGGTCGCCGTGGCTGTGGGTCCGGTCGTGGATGAGGTCCCAGAGCACGAAGGTCTGCTGGGTGCGCTCCTGGTCCCCCAGCAGGCTTTCGGCGTCGGCGGGGATCTCCAGGCCGAGCAGGTCGACGGCGTTGGAGGTGACGACGCGGAAGCGGGCGGCCTCGCGGTCGCAGAAGATGCCGCCCCAGGTGAAACGTTCCGGCGCCTTGCGCACGGCGACGGTCTCGGGGAAGAGGACGGCGGAGTTGGTGTCGTAGCCGGCCGTGAAGTCGGTGAAGGTGATCGGCACGAACATCGGGTTGTCGAAGCGGGTGCGCTCCAGCTCGGCGAGCCACTCGGGCCAGACGACGTTCAGCAGGACGGCTTCGAGGTTGCGGTTCGGGTTGCCGTTCTGGGTGTACATCGGGAAGACGACCAGGTGCTGCAGGCCGTCCTCGCGCTGGTCGGCGGGCTGGAAGGCGAGCAGCGAGTCCAGGAAGTCGGGCTCCCGGTAGCCGGTGTCGGCCCACTTGGCGAGGTCGGCGTCGACGGCGGCCAGGTAGGCGGCGTCGTGCGGGAAGTGCGGGGCCAGCTCCGCGACGGCGGTGCGCACGGTGGCGACCAGCGGGTCGACGGTGTGGCGCTGCACGGCCGACAGGTCGATGGAGCCGTCCTTGGACTGCAGCGGGCGCAGGTTCTCGACGGCCTCCTTCAGTCGCAGCCAGGCCGGGTGCTCGGCGAGGTTCTGGGCCGGGGCGTCGGCCGCCACAGCGAGCCTTGGCGAAAGATTCTGCATCGTGGACTCACTTCGACAGGAGGGTTTTCAACGAGACCACCATAAGTACGAAAGGTTCTTCTGTTCAAGGGGGGGCTTGGCGACGGATCTTCGGCGGCCCGCCCTGCGGGGCGCGAGCGGCGGGCGGGCGAACGGTCCGCGGGACCTTCCGGACGCCGCCGGACGAAGGCCCCCAAGCCGACCATGCCGCGCGTGCCGGGGCGCCGCCACCGGGGGCGGCGGGCGTCACCGGACGCGAGGCGGCCGACCGGCGCGGGGCCGCCGGGAGCTGCGCGACGGGCACCTCCGTGCGCCCCCGTTCGCGCCCTGCTGCCCGGGGCGGCGGGCGGCGACCGTGGACCGAACGCCCGTCCGCGCCGCCCGGGAGGCCGACGTTGCACGGTCCGAACCTGGTCAGCTGGCTGCTCGCCGTCCTCGGCGCGGCCTCCGGGGGCTACTGCCTCTCCCGGCTGCGCCGCACGCCGTGCGCACCGGCGCGGGGGCGGGCCGCGCCCGCCGGTCCGCGGCTGCGCACCCACGAGTCGGATCTCGCCGAGGGACTGATGGGCTGCGGGATGGCGGCCATGGCGGTGACCGGGACGGCGGTGCCGGGCGAGGTGTGGGCCTGGGTGTACGGTCCGCCGGCGGTGCTCCTGCTGCTCGCGGCCGTCCGCCGCCCGGCGCGGCGCGCGCACCGGCTGCACCACGCGGTGGGCGCGCTGGCGATGACGTACATGGCGCTGGTGATGGCGGCGGCGCCCGGCCACGTCGGTCATCACGCGGCGCCGGGCTGGCCGGCGCTGACCGGTGTGCTGCTCCTCTACTTCGGGGGGTACGCGCTGTGGTCCGGCAGCCGGCTGCTGAGCGGGCCGGGCGGTGCGGTGCCGGCGGTCTCGGCCGGGCTGCCGCGGGCCTGCCGGCTGTCGGTGGTGATCGGCATGTTCGCCATGCTCCTGACCATGTAGCGGTCGCGCGCCGCATGCGGAACCCGCCGCGCCGCCGCGTCGCCGTGGCGTTGGTCACTGGCCGGCCGGAATTCGTACCACCGCACCCCGGCAGCGCATAAGTTGGCGGGAAGCGCACTGTCGCGCTCCGTGCGTCCTCGGGGAGCCCATGCCATGACGGCCCTGCTCGGCCTGCTGCTGCTCGGACTGCTGCTCGCGACGGCCGCCCCGCGGCTGCTGGCCCGGGCGCGCTGGGTGGAACGCGAACCGGTGCTGGCGCTGCTGGTCTGGCAGTGCCTGGTGGTGGCCGTGCTGCTGTGCTGCGCGCTGAGCCTGGTGCTCGCCGCGATGGCCGCCCTCCCCGCGCTGCGCTCGGTGCTGTTCTCCGGCGCGCCCACCGGGGTGGAGGCCGCGTACGGGTTGCACAACGCCGAGGGCTGGGGCCGGCTCTGTGCGGCGGTGCTGGCGGCGGGCGGGCTGCAGACGGTGCTGGCGCTGACCCGGGAGGTCCGTACGGCGAAGGCGCTGCGCGACCGGCGGCACGCCCAACTCGCCCAGCTGTCACCGCCGTTGCCGGAGTCGATCGAGCCTTCCTCGGGCCACGGCGCCCGGCCGCGCCGGGAGCGGCTGGTGGTGCTGGAGAACGTCCGTCCGGAGGCGTGGTCGCTGCCGGGGCACGAATCCCGGCTGGTGGTGACCACCGGGGCGATGCGGCAGCTGACCGACCGGGAGCTGGCGGCGGTTCTCAGCCACGAGCGCGGGCACGTCCGGGCCCGGCACCACTGGCTGGCCCAGGGTGCCCAGGCGCTCGCCTCGGGGTTCCCGGGGGTCGGGGTGTTCAGCGCCTTCCGGGATCAGGTGGGCGAGCTGGTGGAGCTGGCGGCGGACGACCGGGCGGCGCGCCGGCACGGGCGGCACACCACGGCCCTGGCGCTGGCCGAGATCAATCTGGGGCGCGGGGTGTTCGGCTCCTGCCCGCCCGGGCTGGCGCAGTCGCCGAAGCGGGTGGACCGGCTGCTGGCGGGGCGGCCGCGGCTGTCGGTGCCGAGCCGGCTGCAGCTGACCCTGGCCGCCCTGGCGGCCCCCGCCGCGGTCGTCGTGCTGGCCGCCGCGCCGGGCCTGCTCGCCCTGCGCTGAGCGCCGGCCGGCGCCGGAGGATCCGCGCACCGGGCCCGTGAACTCTCGGTCCCGGAGAGCGGGTTGACGCGACCTCAGCCGGTGGCCGGCCCGCAGCCGGGCGCCGGGTCGTCGGCCAGGGTGAGCGACAGCACCTCGCGGTGCAGGGCGCGCGCCTCGGTGTAGCGCCGGTGGCCCTCGCCGGTCAGCGCGACGTTGATGCCGCGCCGGTCGTCGGCGCACATCGCGCGGGTGACCAGTCCGGCCTTCTCCAGCCGGCCGATCAGCCGGGAGAGCGCGCTCTGGCTGAGGTGCACGGTGGGGGCGAGCTCCTGGACCCGCAGCCCGCCGCCGGTGCCGTCGCAGCCCTCGACCAGGCGTTCCAGCACCTCGAACTCGCTCATGCCGAGCCCGTGTTTCTCGCCGAGCTCGCGGTCCAGCAGGCAGGCGGTCTGGGCATGCCGGGCCAGCAGGTCGCGCCACTGGGCGACCAGACCTGCCTCCGCCGGGGAGTCGAGTTCAGCCACGCCGCCACGGTATCACAGGCGACCACAATTACTGCGTTAACATCTTATTCACTTGCATTGGATGCATGTGCATGTAGTCTCTTGCGCCATGACCACAGCGACCGCCGCGACACCCGACGCACCGTCATCTGCCGGGGCCCACTGGACTCCCCGCCTCTGGGGCACGCTGATCGTGCTCTGCGCCGCGCTCTTCCTGGACGCCCTGGACGTCTCGATGGTGGGCATCGCCCTCCCGTCCATCGGCTCCGAACTGCACCTGTCCACCTCCACCCTCCAGTGGGTGGTCTCGGGCTACGTGCTCGGCTACGGCGGCCTGCTGCTGCTCGGCGGCCGCACCGCCGACCTGCTCGGCCGCCGCCGGGTCTTCCTGACCGCGCTCGCCGTCTTCGCCGCCGCCTCCCTGCTCGGCGGCCTGGTCGACGACGGCGGCCTGCTGATCGCCGCCCGCTTCCTCAAGGGCGTCGCGGCCGCCTTCACCGCCCCGGCCGGCCTGTCGATCATCACCACGACGTTCCCCGAGGGCCCGGCCCGCAACCGGGCACTGTCGATCTACACCACCTGCGGCGCCAGCGGCTTCTCGCTCGGCCTGGTGCTCAGCGGACTGCTCACCTCGGTCGGCTGGCGCTGGACCTTCCTGATGCCGGTCCCGATCGCACTGATCGCCCTGGCCTTCGCCGTGCGGCTGCTGCCCCGCCCCGTCGAGGAGAAGGCGCACGGGCGCTACGACGTGCTCGGCGCGATCACCGGCACCGCCGCCGTCCTGCTGCTGGTCTTCACCGCCACCGAGGCGCAGGGCGCCGGCTGGCTCAGCCTGCGCACCCTGGGCTCGCTCGCCGCCGTGGTGCTGCTCGTGGCGGCCTTCCTGGTGACCGAGAGCCGCACCGCGCACCCGCTGGTCCGCCTCGGCATCTTCCGCAACGGCGGGGTCGCCCGGGCCAATGTGATCGCCTTCGTGATGGCCGGCGCGTACGGCGGCTTCCAGTTCGTGGTCACCCTCTACCTTCAGGACCTGCTCGGCTGGTCGGCCCTGGCGATGGCGCTCGGGCTGCTCCCGGCCGGTGCGATGATCGCCCTCTCGGCGCCGTTCATGGGCCCGGTGGTGGACCGCTTCGGCACCGGCCGGCTGCTGCCGATCGGCCTGCTCGCCCTGGTCGCCGCCTTCGCCCTGTTCCTGCGGCTGGACGAGCACAGCTCGTACCCGGCCCTGGTGCTGCCCTCGATCGTCCTGCTGGGCGTCGGCTTCGCGCTGGCCTTCCCCTCGGTGAACATCGCCGCCACCGACGGGGTGGCCGACGAGGAGCAGGGGCTCGCCTCCGGACTGGTGAACACCGCGATCCAGGTGGGCACCGCGGTCGTGCTGGCCGGCGCCACCGCGATCATCACCGCCGGCAACGGCGGGGGCACCAGCGCCCAGGCCCAGCTGGACGGCTACCGGCCCGCACTGCTCTTCGTCACCGGGGTCGCGCTGATCGGCCTGGTGATCGCCGTCACCGGCGCCGTGCTCGACCGGCGGAAGAAGGCAACTCCCCGGCCGGTGCCGGACTATGATTATCCGTCAGTAAGCCGGGAAGGCCTGGCCGAGGAGCGTGGCGAGGTCCTCAGCAAGAGCTGACCGGCGAGCGCCGGACGACGGCAGGGGCCCCGGACGGGGACTCCCGGCGCCGCGGTCCGGCCCTCGCCGAGGAGCAGGGCGCCGGCTCTACCAAACCCCCGTGTTGGTAGGGCCGGCGCCTCCGTACGATCCGAACCCGTCCGCCCGGCCAGGGGCCGGCCGCCGGGGTTCGGTCGGCGGCCGGGCCAGTATATTGGCCGCCAGCCAACGAACGTACGGAGCAGACACGATGGCACCTCGCGGGGATTCGGTCAATGAGGAGATGCGACAGCGCTCCCGGCGACGCATCATGCGGGCCACCGTCGAACTGGTCGACCAGCGTGGATACGCCGGCACCACGCTGACCGACATCGCCGAGCGGGCCGGGCTCGCCCGCGGCCTGCTCTCCTACTACTTCGACGGCAAACGACTGCTGATGCAGTCCGCGACCCACCGGATGATGCACCAGACGCTCTCCGCCGCACTCGACGAGCTGGACCCCGGCGCGGGCCCGGAGGCCCGGCTGGCCCGGGCCATCGACGCGGTGCTCGGCCTGGCCATGGACCACCCGCGGGTGATGCGCTCGCACCTGGCGCTGATCCTCGACCCGGACACCGGCGCCTTCGTCCAGGACCCCGAGCAGCAGCGGCTGGGCACCATCCTCCAGGAGCTGCTGCGCGACTGGGGCGCGCCGGACCCGGTGGCCGAGCACGCGGTGCTGCGCAGCGCGCTCATGGGCGGCTGCATAGGCGTGCTGCTGCCCGGGGCGGAGCTGCCGCTGGCCCCGATCCGCGCCGACCTGTTCCGCCGTTACGACCTGCCCTGGCAGCTGGGCCGCCCGCCGCAGCCCCTCCCCCCGGAACGGGAGCGGCCGGCCGCCCCCCGGGGGGCCCCGGGCCGCGGCCGG
>NZ_JBHYUU010000264.1:0-8565 GCF_042749955.1 Kitasatospora sp. NPDC059462
GATCCGGCCGGGGCCCTTCCGTCGGCGCGCCGGACGCGTCACGCGCGTCCGGACGCCGCGCTGCCTCAGGCGCCGCGCAGCACCGCGCCGGTGCGGGCGACGGCCTCGGCGACGGCCGCCTCGCGGGCGGCGCTCGCCTCGTCGGCGGTCAGCGTGCGGTCCGCGGCGCGGAACCGCAGCGCGTACGCCAGCGACTTCCTGCCCTCGCCGACCTGCTCGCCGGTGAAGACGTCGAACAGCCGGATCGCCTCCAGCAGTTCGCCGGCCCCGGTGCGCAGCGCGCCCTCCACGTCGGCGGCCGGCACGGCGGCGTCGACGATCAGCGCGACGTCCTGGGTGGCCACCGGGAAGCCGGAGACCGCCGGGCCGTCGACCCGCGCGGCGCCGTCGGCGGCCAGCAGGTCCAGGTCCAGCTCCATCGCGCCGGTGCGCTCGGGCAGGTTCATCGCCTTGACGACGCGCGGGTGCAGCTCACCGGCATGGCCGACCACGCGGTCGGTGCCGGCGACCACCAGCTCGGCGCAGCGGCCCGGGTGCCACGGCATCAGCCGGCCCTGGCGCACGGTCAGCTCGACCCCGGCGGCGCGGGCCACCGTGCGGGCGGCCTCGATCGCGTCGGCCCAGATCGCCGGCGCGCCCTTGCCCCACCAGCCGGACGGCAGCCGCTCGCCGGCCAGCGCGACGGCGACCCGGCGCGGCTGGTGCGGCAGCGCGGCGTCCAGCGCGGCCAGCTCCTCGTCACTGGGCCGGCGGTCGACGGCCGGGCGCGGGGCGACCGAGCGCTCGTCCTTCGGCAGGAACACCGTGCCCGTCTCGAAGATCGCCAGATCGGTGTTGCCGCGGCCGACGTTGCGACGCAGCGCCCCGAGCAGGCCGGGCAGCAGCGTGGTGCGCAGCCCCGGCTCCTCGTCGTTGAGCGGGTTGACCAGGGTGACGGTGGTCCGCCGCCGGTCCCCCGGCTCCAGGCCGAGCGCCTCGAAGGAGGCCTCGCCGACGAACGGGTAGTTGTTGACCTCGACGTAGCCGGCCCCGGCCAGCGCGACGCCGACCCGGCGGTGCATCCGCTGGGCCTCGGTCAGGCCCTTGCCCGGCGGGACGGTGGGCATCCGGGCGGGGACGTTGTCGTAGCCCTCCAGCCGGATGACCTCCTCGGCGAGGTCGTAGGGGTCGGTGAGGTCGGGGCGCCAGGTCGGCGGGGTGACCTCCAGGACGTCGGCCCCGGCGACCGAGCAGCCGATCTCCTGCAGGCGCCGGGTGACGGTCTCGCGGCCGTACTCGGTGCCGGCGACCCGGTCGGGCAGGTCGGCGGCGATGGTGATGGTGCGCACCGGGTGCGGGGCGGCGATGTCGGTGACACCGGCCTCGGCGGTGCCGCCGGCGATCAGCACCAGCAGGTCGACGGCGCGCTGCGCGGCGGCGCGGGCGGCCTCGGGGTCGACGCCGCGCTCGAAGCGCTTGGACGCCTCCGAGGGCAGCTTGTGCCGCTTGGCGCCGCGGGCGATGACGACCGGGTCGAAGTGCGCCGCCTCGATGATCACCTCGGTGGTGCCCGGGCCGGCGGCCGGGTCGAGGATCTCGGTGGAGGCGCCGCCCATGACGCCGGCCAGGCCGATCGGGCCGCTGTTGTCGCAGATCAGCAGGTCCTCGGCGGACAGCTTGCGCGTCACGCCGTCGAGGGTGGTGAGGCTCTCGCCCTCCTCCGCCCGGCGGACCGTGATCGGGCCGTCGACGCGCTGCTTGTCGTAGGCGTGCAGCGGCTGGCCGACCTCCAGCATCACGTAGTTGGTGATGTCGACGGCGAGCGAGATCGGGCGGATGCCCGCCTTCTGCAGCCGGCGCTGGAGCCAGATCGGGGACTTGGCGGCCGGGTCGAGGCCGACGACGGTGCGGGCCACGAAGCGGTCGCAGCCGGCCGGGTCGTTGACCTTGACCAGGTAGCCGAAGGAGTTGGCCGGCGGCACGTCGAGCAGCGCCGGGTCGGCCAGCGGCAGCCTGTAGGCGGCGGCGGCCTCGCGGGCGACGCCGCGCATGGACAGGCAGTAGCCGCGGTCCGGGGTGACGGCGATGTCGAGCACCTCGTCGACGAGCTGGAGCAGCTCGATCGCGTCGGTGCCGGGCTCGTACTCGGGCGGGAGCACGATGATGCCGTTGTGGTCGTCGCCCATGCCGAGCTCGCGGGCCGAGCAGATCATGCCGGCCGAGGTCTGGCCGTAGGTCTTGCGGGCGGAGATCGGGAACGGGCCGGGCAGCACGGCGCCGGGCAGGACCACGACGACCTTGTCGCCGACGGCGAAGTTGCTGGCGCCGCAGACGATCTCCTGCGGCTCACCGGTGCCGTTGGCGTCGCCGACGTTGACGAAGCAGTGCCGGATCGGCTTCTTGAAGCCGGTCAGCTCCTCGATGGAGAGCACCTCGCCGACCACCAGCGGGCCCTTGAGGTCGCCGCCGAGCTGCTCGACGGTCTCGACCTCCAGGCCGGCGCGGACCAGCCGCTCGGCCACGTCGCGGCCGGTCTCGCCGGCCGGCAGGTCGACGTACTCGCGCAGCCAGGAAAGCGGGACGCGCATCAGATCTCCATCCCGAACGGGAGGGTGAAGCGCACGTCACCCTCGACCATGTCGCGCATGTCGGCGACGTTGTGACGGTTCATCAGGATCCGCTCCAGGCCCAGGCCGAAGGCGAACCCGCTGTAGCGGTTGGGGTCCACGCCGCAGGCGACGAGCACCCGCGGGTTGACCACGCCGCAGCCGCCGAGCTCGATCCAGCCCTCGGAGCCGCAGGTGCGGCAGGGGCGGTCCGGGTTGCCGACCGACTCGCCGCGGCACACGAAGCACTGCAGGTCGATCTCGGCGCTCGGCTCGGTGAACGGGAAGTAGGAGGGCCGCCAGCGCAGCTCCAGGCCGTCGCCGATGAGGGTCGAGACCAGCTGCTCGATGGTGCCCTTGAGGTCGGCGAAGGTGATGCCCTCGTCCACCGCCAGGCCCTCGACCTGCCGGAAGACCGGGGTGTGGGTGGCGTCCAGCTCGTCGGTGCGGTAGACCCGGCCGGGGCAGACCACGTAGACCGGCGGCTCCCGGTCGAGCAGGGTGCGGGCCTGGACCGGGGAGGTCTGGGTGCGCAGCACCACGCCGGAGTCGGCGGAGCCATCCGGGGCCTGGACGAAGAAGGTGTCCTGCATGGAGCGGGCCGGGTGGTCCGGGCCCAGGTTGAGGGCGTCGAAGTTGAGCCACTCGGCCTCGACCTCGGGGCCCTCGGCGACCTGGTAGCCCATCGCGACGAAGGTGTCCTCGATGCGCTCGGCCAGCGTGGTCAGCGGGTGGCGGGCGCCGCGCGGGGTGCGGTCGTAGGGCAGGGTGACGTCCACCGCCTCCTCGACCAGCACGCGGGCGTCCCGCTCGGCCTCCAGTTCGGCCTGCCGCTTGGCGAGCGCCTGGTTGACGGCGCCCCGGGCCTGGCCGATCAGCTTGCCGGCGGCGGCCTTGGCGTGCGGGGGCAGGGCGCCGATCTCGCGGTTGGCGAGGGACAGGGCGGAGCGGTCGCCGGTGTGGGCGACCTTGGCCTGCTTCAGCTCGTCGAGGCTGGTGGCGGCGGCGAACGCGGCGACGGCCTCGTCCCGGGCCGCCTCCACCACCTCGGGCTTGAGGGCCTCGACCTCGACCGGGTCGTACGACTTGTTGGGTGCCGACATCTCTATCTTTCCCGTGCTCCTGCTCGTCCGTGCTCAGGTAAGGGGCTCGTGCCTTCGCGTCACGCCCGGCGTGGCCGGGGCACGGGCAGCCGTTCTCCGAACCGGGGAGGCGGGGTGTCCGCGGCGCAGCCGCGCGGGGCGTTCCACAACGCCAAAGGTCGAGTGTAGTCGCAGCGCGTAGCGCAGCTGCCGTCAAGCCCGCCCGGGGTGCCGACCACGGCAGGCCGTGTTCGGCGTCCATGCCCCTTCAGAGCATGAAGTCGGGGATCCCGGCGGGCAGGATGAATCGGAACCGGGCGCCGCCGCCGGGTGCGCGGTCGACGCGGATCGAGCCGCCGTGGGCCTCCACGATGCCCTTGACGATGTAGAGGCCGAGCCCGGTGCCGCCGCGCTTGGAACCGCGCCAGAAGCGGGTGAAGACGCGCGGCACCGCTTCCTCGGGGATACCGCTGCCTTCGTCGCTCACGGTGACCGCTGTGCCTTCCACGATGCGGGGCGGGGTGCCGGGGCGCTCCCAGACGGGGGCCTCGACGACCTCCTTGGCCGGTGCCACCTCGATGGTGACAGTCCCCTCGCCGTGCCGCACGGCATTTTCCAGCAGGTTGGCGAGCACCTGGTCGACCTTGTCGGGGTCGGCCCACAGCACGGTGAGCGGCTCGCTGACCCGGATGTCGAAGCGTTCCTCGGCGATGCCGGTGGCCACCTTGCGCTCGACGTGCCGGCGCACGGCGGCGGCGAGGTCGACGACCTGCTTGCGCAGCTCCAGCCGGCCGGCGTCGATCCGGGAGATGTCCAGCAGCTCGGCGATCAGCCGGGTGACCCGGTCGGCGTCGGCGTCCACGGTCTCCAGCATCAGGCGCTTCTGCCCGTCGGTGAACCGCTCCCACTTGGCGAGCAGGGTCGCGGTGAACCCCTTGACGCTGGTGAGCGGCGAGCGCAGCTCGTGCGCGACGGTGGCGATCAGCTCGGCGTGGCTGCGTTCGGTGCGCCGGCGCGCCTCGGTGCCGCGCAGGGCGATCACCAGCCGCTCCAGCGGCCCCCCGGGGCGCTCGCGGACGTAGCGGGCGGAGACCAGCACCTCGCGTCCGCCGGGCAGCAGCAGGTTGCGCTCCGGCTGGCCGGTGCGCACCGCCAGGCCGCCGTAGGGGTCGGTCAGCTGCCACCAGCGGCGGCCGTCGAGGTCCTCCAGCGGCAGGACGTCCTCCAGGGCGCTGCCGAGCGCGTCCTTCGGGGCGACGCCGGTCAGCCGGGCGGCGGCCCGGTTGAAGCGGACCACCCGGCCCAGGGCGTCGGCGACCACCAGGCCGTCCGGCAGGTCGTCCGGGTCGAGCTCTGGCCCGCTGCCGACCATGGGTGTCCTCCCCGATTACCCACCGTGTCTTTCCCCCCACCGAGGCAGACCCTAGCGCCTCACAGCCTCGGGTAATAGGGCCCGCGACGAGTTCCCGGCACGGGTCGGCGCACGGGTCACCCCGCGGCGCGGCACCCGCCCGGCGAGCGCTGGGCGCGGGCCGAGGCGTAGAGGCACACGGCGGCGGCGGTGGCCAGGTTGAGGCTCTCGGCGTGTCCGTGGATCGGCACGCGCACGACCTCGTCGGTCAGTGCGCGGGTCTCCTCCGGGAGCCCCCACGCCTCGTTGCCGAACACCCATGCGCCCGGTGCGCCGAGGGTGCCCTCGTCGAGTTCCCGGTCGAGGTCCCGCTCCCCCGCGCCGTCAGCGGCCAGCACCCGCACCCCGGCCTCGCGCAGCCGGCCGATCGCCTCCTCGACCGGCACGCCGACGGCGACCGGGAGGTGGAACAGGCTGCCGACCGAGGCCCGCACGGCCTTCGGGTTGTAGAGGTCCACGGAGGCGTCGGTGAGCACCACGGCGTCCGCGCCGGCCGCGTCGGCGGTGCGCAGCACGGTGCCGGCGTTGCCGGGGTCGCGCACGTGGGCGAGCACGGCGACCAGCTTGGGGCGGGCCGCGAGGACGTCGGCGAAGGGCGTGTCGATGAAGCGGCAGAGCGCGACGATGCCCTGCGGGGTCACGGTGTCGCAGATCCCGGCGATGACCTCGTCGGTGGCGGTCAGCACCGGCAGCCCCTCGTCCAGGGCGGCCCGGACGATGCCGGCGTGGCGTTCGGCGGCCTCCGGCGTCGCGTAGACCTCGACCACGGCGTGCTCGCCGGTGCCCGGCAGCCTGCCGAAGGCGACGGCCTCCCGGACGGCCTGCGGGCCCTCGGCCAGGAAGCGGCGCTCCTTGGTGCGCTGGTTGCGCTTGGCCAGCCGGCGGGCGGCGACGACGCGCGGCGAGCGCAGGGAGGTCAGCAGGGGGGTGTCGGTGCTCGGCATGGTCTCGTTCTCTGGAGGCGCTGAAGGACGGGGTCAAAGCAGGACCGGACCCGCAGGCGAGCCTGCGGGTCCGGTCAGAGCTCAACCGATCTCGGAAGATCAGGCGGCGTCGGCGGCGGCCTTCGGGGCGTTCACGTCGGCCGGCAGCGCCTTCTGGGCCACCTCGACCAGGGCGGCGAAGGCACCCGGGTCGTTGACGGCCAGGTCGGCCAGCATCTTGCGGTCGATCTCGACGCTGGCGGCCTTCAGGCCCTGCACGAAGCGGTTGTAGGTGATGCCGTTGGCACGGGCCGCAGCGTTGATGCGCTGGATCCACAGCTGACGGAAGTCGCCCTTGCGCTTCTTGCGGTCGTTGAAGTTGTAGACCAGCGAGTGGGTGACCTGCTCCTTGGCCTTGCGGTACAGGCGCGAGCGCTGGCCGCGGTAGCCGCTGGCGCGCTCCAGGATGACCCGGCGCTTCTTGTGGGCGTTGACTGCCCGCTTGACGCGTGCCACTTGATTACTCCTTGAGTTGGACCACGGACTGCTTCACGTGGTCCGTCATTCGAATGGGTCGGGAAGGATCAGCTGCCCCGCACACGACTCGCGCCGGGCGGGAGGGCGATCACTTGCCGAGAAGCTTCTTGATCTTCTTGGCGTCGGCGGGGGCCAGCTCGATCGTCCCGGCCAGCTTGCGGGTCAGCGTCGAGGGCTTGTGCTCCAGGAGGTGGCGGCGGCCGGCGCGCTCGCGCAGCACCTTGCCAGAGCCACTGATCTTGAAGCGCTTGCTGGCGCCACTGTGCGTCTTCTGCTTCGGCATTTCGCCGTATCTCCTCGTCGGTCCGTCCACGCCCGCGCGGTGTGCGCCGCGCGGGCGTGAAGGATGGATCTGCGGTGACCGGGCGGGACGCCCCGTCACCCTGGTGGCCGGTCTCCCGGGCCTTCCTGACCCTGGGGGTCAGGCGCCCTGGGAGGCCTCGGCCGGCTGCTCGACCGGAGCGGCGGCCTCGGGGGCCTCCACCTCGGCGGCGGCGTCCTGGGCCTCGGCAGGCTCGTCGGACTCGGCAGTGGCGGCGTCGGAGCCGGCGGTCCGGCCCTGGCGCTCGGCCTTGCGGGCGTCCGCGGCGGCGCGGGCCTCGGCCATCGCCTCGGTCTTCTTCTTGTGCGGGCCGAGAACCATGATCATGTTACGGCCGTCCTGCTTCGGCGAGGACTCGACGAAGCCCAGGTCCTGGACGTCGTCGGCGAGCCGCTGGAGCAGACGGAAGCCCAGCTCGGGGCGGGACTGCTCACGACCGCGGAACATGATCGTGATCTTGACCTTGTCGCCCTGCTTGAGGAACCGGACGACGTGACCCTTCTTGGTGTCATAGTCGTGCGGGTCGATCTTCGGCCGGAGCTTCATCTCCTTGATGACCGTGTGCGCCTGGTTCTTGCGCGCCTCACGGGCCTTCATGGCCGACTCGTACTTGAACTTGCCGTAGTCCATGAGCTTGCACACCGGCGGCCGGGCGGTCGCCGCGACCTCGACCAGGTCGAGGTCGTACTCCTGCGCGAGCTCCAGCGCCTTGGCAAGCGGCACGATGCCGACCTGCTCGCCGCTGGGACCGACGAGTCGCACCTCGGGGACGCGAATCCGGTCGTTGATGCGGGGCTCGGTGCTGATGGGGCCTCCTCGGTTGCACCTTCTGCGATGCGGCCGTCGGACGGCGGTCGCACGTAGTGGACTCGACCACTGGGCGGGGCTTCATTCGTGCTGCGCTGTACCCGGCTCCGTTCGGCCGTTCACACCGCGACACGAAAAAAGCCCCGCTCGGTACACAAGCGGGGCTCCACACAACCGGGGGCGGCACCCGGTGAGGGGCGCTGCGGCGACCGTCGGCACACTGGGCGCCCGTCGCGGACCGGACCCGTCGACCGCGAGGCCGATCAGGTGGGAGACTTTCGCGGTTGCCCTCTCGGGCCTCCTGGGTGGAGCCTCCACTTGCTGGCCGGACCTCCGTGAGGACGTCTGGCCGGTCAGTCTCGAAGCATACAGCGCCGAGGGGTCGAACGCTATTCCGCCCCCGCGCGCCCCGGCTTGTACGCTCCCTCTGTACGGACACCGGCACGACGGAACGAGCCCCCTTTGAGCAGCGAGCCCACCCAGACCCCCGCCGCGGACGACGAGGCGATCGGCTTCGACGACCTCACCCGGGACATCGCGGAGGTCCCGGCCGTCGAGGTGATCACCACCGTCGCGGTGCACCTGATGAGCGCCGCCGCCGTGAAGTGCGGCCTCGCCGAGGGCGGCGAGAAGGACAAGGACCTCGACGAGGCCCGCAAGCTCATCACCGCGCTGGCCGGGCTGGTCACCGCCGGCGCCCCGGAGATCAGCAACTTCCACGCCGCGCCGCTGCGCGACGGCCTGCGCTCGCTGCAGCTGGCCTTCCGCGAGGCCTCGATCGTCCCGGACGCGCCGGGCGCGGGCCCGGGCGAGAAGTTCACCGGTCCGGTCTACTCCTGACGTGACCCGCGCGGGGGCGGGCCCCTCCCCGGGCGAGGGGGTCGCCCCGCCCCCCCCC
>NZ_JBHYUU010000265.1:0-8486 GCF_042749955.1 Kitasatospora sp. NPDC059462
GCCGGCGCCCCGGCATCCGCCGGTACCTTTTGTGCGCTGCCCCCCTGCGGCCGGGCGGGCGGGGGCGCGGCCGGGGCGGCGGGGGCCTGGGCGGCCGGAGCGGCAGCGGGCGCGGGGGCGGCGGCGGGGGTCGGCGTAGCGCCGGCCTGGGTCGCGGCCTGGGTCACTGGGGTCACCTCGGTACCGGGCTTGTAGTCGGCGAAAAAGTCCCACCAGGCTCGGTCGACCGAGTTCGGGTCCTGGAGGTACTGCTGGTAGATCTCGTCGACGAGCCACTCATTGGGGCCGAAGCCAGTGGAGCTTGCCGAGCTGTTGGGGTGTTCAGGGGACTGTGGCGACACGGCGGCAACCGCCCTCTTCCGCTTCCTTTTGGGATGTTTGGACAGCGGGGATTAAGGCTACGCCTCCGACCAGTGATCGCGCAGTCCCCGGGGGGCAGGCGTCGCCCAGATCACAGTCCTGACCTGCGGTTTGGCTGAAAATGTGCGTTAGAAACACGCATCGGAGGGGAACCGACCGGTTCCGACCACCCGCCAAATATGGTCAAAAGCGGACAAAGGGTGCTTTGGGCCCCGGGCGAAGCTCTGTGTCGGATCTGTGACATTCGTCCGCTTCACCCGGGGCCCGGTCCCGCGCCGGTGCCGCCCGGCCCCGCCCGGCCCCGCGCCGGTCCTCAGCGCGGGCCGGGCAGCCGGACCTCGATCCGGCAGCCGCGGGCGGCCTCGGCGACCTCGATCCGCCCGCCGTGCAGGTCCACCGCCCACCGGGCGATGGCCAGGCCGAGCCCGGTCCCGCCGTCGGCGCCCGGGCCGGACGCGGTCGCGGTGCCGCTGCGGCCGAACCGCTCGAAGACCCTGGTCCGGTCCGCGGCCGGGATGCCGGGACCCTCGTCCTCGACCTCCAGCAGCAGCGAGCCGGGCCCCTCGCCGGGCCGGGCGCGGACCGTCACGGTGCCGCCGGGCGGGGAGTGTTTGCAGGCGTTGTCGACCAGGTTGGCGACCACCTGGTGGAGCCGCTCCGGGTCGGCGACGCCGGTCAGGCCCGCCGGGCTCACCTCCAACGCGAGCCGGACGTCGCCGCGCCGGGAGAACGCCCCGCCCGCCGTCGCGCCGTCCACGGTGACCCCGCGCAGCACGCCGTCCAGGAACTCGCGCACCTCGAAGGGGCGGGCGTCCAGGTCGACCACGCCGTCGTCGATCTTGGAGAGGTCGAGCAGGTGGGTGACCAGCCGGCCCAGCCGTTCGGTCTGTTCCAGCGCGGCACCCAGGGTCGCCGGGTTGGGCTGGACGACGCCGTCGACCACGTTCTCCAGCACGGCGTGCAGCGCGGCGATCGGCGTGCGCAGCTCGTGCGAGACGTTGGCGACCAGTTCGCGGCGGTGCCGGTCGGCCGCCTCCAGGTCGGCCGCCATCTGGTTGAAGGTGGCGGCCAGCTCGCCGATCTCGTCGCGCGAGTTCACCTCGACCCGGCGGCTGTAGTCGCCGGAGGCCATCGCGCGGGCGGCGGCGGTCATGTCGCGCAGCGGGGCGGTCAGCCCGTGCGCGAGGAACTGCATGAAGAGCAGTGAGGCGATCATCGAGAAGATCATGATGATCCGGATCTGGGTCTCGGAGCGGATCGCCACGACCACCATGCCGGTGGCCAGGAAGACCGAGACGATCACCAGGAGGGCGAGTTTGCCCTTGATCGAGCGGACCGGGTCGAGCGGCCGGATGTCGGCCCAGACCCGTCGGGCGGCGCGGGCGGCCAGGGTGGGCGGCCGGCTGCCGTCGAGATCCCCGTTGCGTTGCTGTGGAAAGGTCATTGGTCCCCTGTGATCCCCCGCGTGGGTGCGCACGGCGGTCCGGGACACGGGCCCCCCGGCGGCCCGGTGTCCGAAGGTGTGCCGCTACGCGAGCGGGGCCTCCAGCGCGTATCCGACGCCGTGCACGGTGCGGATCCAGCTGGCGCCGATCTTGCGGCGCAGCGCCTTGACGTGGCTGTCGACGGTGCGGGTGCCGGACGCGTCCGTCCAGTCCCAGACCTCGGCCAGCAGCTGCTCGCGGGTGAGCACGGCGCGCGGCTGGGCGGCCAGGCAGGCGAGCAGGTCGAACTCGGTCGGCGTCAGGTGGACGTCGCCCGCGGCGAGCCGGACCCGGCGCTGCACGTGGTCGATCTCCAGCTCGCCGAAGCGCAGGCTGCCCAGCGCGGGCGTGCGGGCGGCCTGCTGGGCGCGCTCGACGCGGCGCAGCAGCACGTTGACCCGGGCGGCCAGTTCGCGCATGGAGAAGGGCTTGGTCATGTAGTCGTCCGCACCGACGCCGAGGCCGACCAGCAGGTCCGTCTCGTCGTCGCGCGCGGTGAGCATCAGGACCGGTACCGGGCGCTGGGCCTGGATCCGGCGGCACACCTCCAGGCCGTCGAAGCCGGGCAGCATGATGTCGAGGACGACGAGGTCGGGCTGCCAGGTGTGGAAGCCGTCGACGGCGCCCGGGCCGTCGTGGGCCACGGCGACCTTGAAGCCCTCCGCGCCCAGCCGGGCCGCGATGGACTCGGCGATCGTGGGTTCGTCCTCGACCACCAGCACTCTGCGCTGACTGCTCACCGTGCCGCCGGCGTTCTGGTTGTCCTGCTGAATTTCTGTCACGGTCACGCCACCGCCCCCAGGGCTGCGGGCCGGCCATCTGTGGGGATGGCGAAGGCTCCGCTCGTAGTCTTGTTCCGTCGTGGACTGTGCCGGGTCCGCCGTCCCGTCGCGTGTGCGGGGTCGGCGAGCGTGCGCCGCTCACTTCTCCCGCGCACCTCGCAGCGTACGGACAGCGGGTGATTCCCGGCAGGTGGACCGGACATTTCCGGCCCGGGGGCCGGCTTGCCGGGCCGGCCGTCGGGCCCACCGGGAAGTGGGCACGGGCCGATACCTTACCCGGCGTTTTTTCACTCCGTAACGGTACGTATGCACATCGGTCGGCACCAAGCCGCCGGTCAGCGGGGACGGGCGTGCGTATAAGGGGAGAAGGTCTGGACCAATTCGGCCGGCCCGCGGAGCCGCCGCGTCCAGCGTTCTCCCAGCCGGCTCCCAGCGGCCGGCCGTACCGTGGCCACGACAAATCGCGGGAGCGGGATTTCCGGTGGGCGCCGGTACGTTGGACACGCGCGGGGGCGACGGCTGCGGGTGGTGGAGCGGAGGCGGCATGACGGAGCGGCAGGTGTGCGCCGGGCGCGGCGGGCCGCCGTACGGGATGCTCCGGCGCGGGCTGCGGGCCGGAGCGGTCGAGTGGGCGCTGGCCCGGGTGCCGACCCCCCGGAGCACCCCCTTCGCGGTCGGCTACCTCGCCGTGGTCGGCGCCACCACCACCTTCGCCCAGCTGGCCGACCCCGACCTCGTGCGCCGGCTCCAGGAGGCGTCCAGCTCCGACGGTCACAACCTGTTGCAGCACCCGCTGCGGGCGCTGCTGCTCAGCGGCTTCTGGGTGGCCGGCCCGGACTGGGTGCCCTACCTGTGGGCCTTCGCCCTCACCGTCGCGCCGCTGGAGCGCCGGGTCGGCCCGGTCCGGGCGGCTGCCGTGTTCGCCGCCGGGCACATCGGCGCCACCCTGCTCTCCCAGGGCGTGGTGATCGTCGGGGTGGAGTCCGGGCGGCTGGAGCCGGCCGCGATGGACTACCTGGACATCGGTGTCAGCTACGGCGTGCTGGCCAGCCTCGGCGCGCTGGCCGGGCTGCTGCGGCCGGCCGGGCGGGTGGCCGTGCTGGCCCTGGCCACGGGGCTGATCGCCGAGCAGATCGCCGGCGACCGGGACCTCGTGACCGGGGTGGGCCATCCGGCGGCGCTGCTGGCCGGGGTGGCGCTGTGGCGGTGGCTGCGCCGCTGGGACGGGAGCCGGCCGCACCGCAGCCGGCTCGGGGCGCCGTCCGCGCGCCCCCGGTCCGCCGCCGCGCCCGCGTCCGCGCCCGGCCGGTCCGTGGTGCTGGACCGCTTCTGAGTCGGTCCCGCCGGGGTTCTTGACGGGACGGCCGGCGGTCCTGCTCCGTTCGCTCACGGCGAACAGGGGTCGGGGAACATCCGCAGCCCGCGCAGCCTTAGTCAGGTCGACTCAAGTTCGCTGACTGGGGAGAGATCATGGCATCGACGTCCACTCCGCTCACCCTGCCCGTGCTGCCGCTCGACGACGAGGTCGTCCTGCCGGGCATGGTCGTTCCGCTGGACCTGAAGGACACCGAGGTCCGCGCCGCCGTCGAGGCCGCGCGCGCCGCCGCCGGCGGCAGCACCGGAAAGCCCCAGGTCCTGCTGGTCCCGCGGGTGGACGGTTCCTACGCGGCGGCCGGCACCCTCGCCACCGTCGAGCAGGTCGGCCGGCTGGCCGACGGCGACCCGGCCGCGCTGGTCCGCGCGGTGCGCCGGGTGCGGATCGGCGTCGGCACCACCGGTCCCGGCGCCGCGCTCTGGGTGGAGACCACGCCGTTCCGCGAGTCCTCGGTCGGCACCCCGGTGGCCGGGCGCGCCGCCGAGCTGGTCCGGGAGTACAAGAGCCTGTCCACCCAGTGGCTGCGCAAGCGCGGCGCCTGGCAGATCGTCGACCGGGTGGCCGCGATCGAGGGCGTCGGCGAGCTCGCCGACAACATCGGCTACGCCTCCTTCGTCACCGCCGAGCAGAAGCTGAAGGTGCTGCTGGAGGCCGACCAGGTCGCGCGACTGGAGTACGCGCTCGGCCTGCTCCGCGACCACCTCGCCGAGGAGGAGGTCAACGACACCATCCGCAAGGACGTCGAGGAGGGCGTCGCCAAGCAGCAGAAGGAGTTCCTGCTCCGCCGCCAGCTGGAGGCCGTCCGCAAGGAACTGGCCGAGCTGAACGGCGACCCGGCCGACGAGGAGGGCGACTACCGCGCCCGGGTCGAGGCCGCCGACCTGCCCGAGAAGGTCCGCGAGGCCGCGCTCAAGGAGGTCGACAAGCTGGAGCGCTCCAGCGACCAGTCGCCCGAGGGCTCGTGGATCCGCACCTGGCTGGACACCGTCCTGGAACTGCCCTGGAACGAGCGCACCGAGGACTCCTACGACATCGCCGGAGCCCGCGCGGTGCTGGACGCCGACCACGCCGGGCTGGCCGACGTGAAGGAGCGCATCGTCGAGTACCTGGCCGTCCGCAAGCGCCGGGCCGACCAGGGGCTCGGGCTGGTCGGCGGCCGCCGGGGCGGCGCGGTGCTGGCGCTGGTCGGCCCGCCCGGCGTCGGCAAGACCTCGCTCGGCGAGTCGGTGGCCCGCGCCATGGGCCGCAGCTTCGTCCGGGTCGCGCTCGGCGGCGTCCGGGACGAGGCGGAGATCCGCGGCCACCGGCGCACCTACGTCGGCGCGCTGCCCGGCCGGCTGGTCCGGGCGATCAAGGAGGCCGGCTCGATGAACCCGGTCGTCCTGCTCGACGAGATCGACAAGGTCGGCTCCGACTACCGGGGCGACCCGGCGGCCGCCCTGCTGGAGGTGCTCGACCCGGCGCAGAACCACACCTTCCGCGACCACTACCTGGAGGTCGAGCTGGACCTCTCCGACGTGGTCTTCCTCGCCACCGCCAACGTGCTGGAGGCCATCCCCGAGCCGCTGCTCGACCGGATGGAGCTGGTCAGGCTGGACGGCTACACCGAGGACGAGAAGGTCGTCATCGCCCGGGACCACCTGCTCCCGCGCCAGCTGGAGAGGGCCGGGCTGGCGGAGGGGGAGGTCACGGTCGACGAGCCGGCGCTGCGCCGGCTGGCCGGGGAGTACACCCGCGAGGCCGGCGTCCGCAACCTCGAACGGGCCGTCTCCCGGGTGCTGCGCAAGGTCGCCGCGCAGACCGAGCTGGGCGAGCGCGAGCTGCCCGCCGCGATCGGCGCCGACGACCTGCGGGCCCTGATCGGCCGGCCGCACCACGTCCCGGAGGCGGCCCAGGAGCCCGCCGAGCGGCGCACCGCGGTGCCCGGCGTGGCCACCGGGCTGGCGGTCACCGGGGCCGGCGGCGACGTCCTCTACATCGAGGCCTCGCTCGCCGACGCCGAGACCGGCGGCACCGGGCTGACCCTGACCGGCCAGCTGGGCGACGTCATGAAGGAGTCCGCGCACATCGCGCTCTCCTACCTGCGCTCGCGCGGCGCCGAGCTGGAGCTGCCGGTCACCTCGCTGCGCGACCGCGGCGTGCATCTGCACATCCCGGCCGGGGCCATCCCCAAGGACGGGCCGAGCGCCGGCATCACCATGACCACGGCGCTGGCCTCGCTGCTCTCCGGGCGCAAGGTGCGCACCGACGTGGCGATGACCGGGGAGGTGTCGCTGACCGGGCGGGTGCTGCCGATCGGCGGGGTGAAGCAGAAGCTGCTCGCCGCCGACCGGGCCGGGATCACCACGGTGATCATCCCCAAGCGGAACGAGCCCGACCTCGACGACCTGCCCGCGGAGGTGCTGGAGCGGCTGACCGTCCACCCGGTCGCCGACGTCCGGGAGGTGCTGGAGCTGGCCCTGGAGCCGGCCGGCGTGCTGGTGGCGGCCTGACGCCCCCGGCGCCGCGCCACCCCCGCGGCCCGTCCCGTCCGGCGCTCCGCCTGGACGGGACGGGCCGCGGGGTGCGTGCCAGACTGCGAGAGTGCCGTCCTTGACCCAGCGCACGCTGGCCCGGGTGCCGGAGCGGGTACGACCGCTCCTGGTCCGGCACCGGCAGCTGGTGAAGTTCCTGCTGGTCGGCAGCGGCTGCTTCGCGCTGACGCTGCTGATGAACTACGCGCTGCGGCTGACCGTGCTGGAGCACAAGCCGGTGGTGGCGCTCACCGTGGCGACGGTGGCCGGCACCGCCGTCTCCTACGTGCTCAACCGGCGGTGGAGCTTCCGCTCCTCCTGGCGGCGGCGCGAACCCCTGCTGTTCCTGCTGGTGAGCGCCCTCGCCATCGCCGTCAACGTGCTGCCGCTGATCGTCTCGCGCTACCTGCTCGACCTGCGCGAGCCGTCGGTCGGCCCGGTCACCCAGGAGCTCGCCGACTTCCTGAGCGGGATGGTGCTGGGCACCTTCGCGGCGATGCTGTTCCGCTTCTGGGCCATGCGGCGCTGGGTCTTCACCCGGGTGGAGCAGTCCCTGGTGGCCGCCGGCGCGGCGGGCCCCGACGGCTGGGGCGTCCTCGGCGCGCCCGTGACGTCGGCGGAGGCCGGGGCGGGTGAGGGCGATGCGTGAACCGGAGGCCCTGCGGGGCGGCGGCCCGGCCAGCCAGCAGGGCATGCGCCGGTCCAATCTGGCGCTGGTGCTGCGGGTCATCACCCGCGCCCCGCGCTCGCGCGCCGAGGTGGCCGCCGAGACCGGGCTGACCAGGGCCGCCGTCTCCTCGCTGGCCGAGGAGCTGATCGCGGCCGGACTGGTGGCCGAGGAGGGCCCGGCCGCTCCCAGCGGCAAGGTCGGCCGGCCCGGCACCGCGCTCGGGCTCAACCGGGACGGCCCGGCCGGACTGGGCGCCGAGATCGGGGTGGAGCACCTGGGCGCCTGCGCGGTCGACCTGCGCGGCGAGGTCCGCGCCTGGCGCCGCCAGGAGATCCGCAACCGGGGCCGGCAGCCCGCCGCCGTGATGGCCGACCTCGCCGAACTGCTCCGCCGGGCCGCCGCCGACGCCGCACTGCGCCCGGCCGGGCTGGCGCTGGCCGTGCCCGGACTGGTCGGCGCCGACGGCGCGCTGCTCCAGCGGGCGGCCAACCTGGGCTGGCGGGACGTCGCGGCCGCCGCCGAACTGCGGCTCGCGCTGCGCGCCGCCAACGCCGGGGAACTGGCCGAGCTCCCGCTGCGGGCCGACAACGAGGCCAACCTCGGCGGCCTGGCCGAGCTCTGGCTGGGCGGCGGGCCGGAGCACTTCCTGCACGTCTCCGCGGAGGCCGGGATCGGCTCGGCGATCGTCGTCGACGGCCGGCTGCTGCGCGGCGCGCGCGGCTACGCGGGCGAGCTGGGCCACGTCCCGGTGCATCCGGAGGGGCCGCGCTGCGCCTGCGGGGCGCACGGCTGCCTGGAGCAGTACGCGGGGGAGTCGGCGGTGCTGCGCGCGGCCGGCCTGGAGGGCATCCGGGGCGACTGGGTGGCGCTGCTGGCCGAGCGGGCCGGGGCCGCGGACGAGGAGGTGCGCGCCGCGCTCGACGGCGCGGGCGCCGCGCTGGGCATCGCCGCGGCCGGGGCGGTCAACCTGCTGGACCCGGCCGAGGTGGTGCTGGGCGGCGGCTACGCCCAGCTGGCGCCCTGGCTGCTGCCCGCGATGCGGGCCGAGCTGGCCGCCCGGGTGACCGTCCGCCCCTGGTCGCCCGAGCGGCTGACGGTCTCCCGGCTGGGCCGCCGCGGCCCCCTGCTGGGGGCCGCGGTCGGCGTGGTCCGGGCCCTGCTCGCCGACCCGGGGCGGCTGGAGGGGGCGTAGGCCCCGTCCTCTAGTCCCAACGCCGTTCAGTTAGGCGTGGGGCCTGCATGTCAAGGCCGGTAGGCAAAGCAGCGGAGCTGCCGTAGAAGAGGGCTGTCACTCCAAGACAT
>NZ_JBHYUU010000266.1:0-8393 GCF_042749955.1 Kitasatospora sp. NPDC059462
CCCCCGGCCTCGCCCCCGCCCGCAACGCGCCGGCCCGCGGCGACGACAATGGCGCGGTGAACGACGCGAACGGTACGAGCGGCACGAACAGCACGCCCGGTATGAACAGCACGCCCGGCACGCCCGGCACGAACGACACCGACGAGGAGCTCCAGGCCCTGGTGCACGACGCCATGGCGGCGGCGGTGCGCTCGCCCCTGCGCGGCCGGGTCGCCGACTACATCCCCGCCCTCGCCGAGGCCGACCCGGCGGCGTTCGGCATGGCGATCGCCACCCTCGACGGCCGGGTCTTCGGCGCGGGGGACTGGCGGCAGCCGTTCTCCGTGCAGTCGGTGTCCAAGCTGTTCACCCTCGCCCTGGCGCTCGCCGAGGGCGGCGACGGCCTGTGGACCGGCGTCGGCCGCGAGCCCTCCGGCAACCCGTTCAACTCGCTCGTCCAACTGGAGTCCGAGCACGGCATCCCGCGCAACCCCTTCATCAACGCCGGTGCCCTCGTGGTGACCGACCGCCTGCTGGAGCTCACCGGTGACGCGGCCGGCGCCGTCCTTGAGCTCCTGCGCGCGGAGTCCGGCGACCGGGCCGTCGACGTCAACCGCTCGGTGGCCGCCTCCGAGGCCGAGCACGGCCACCGCAACGCCGCCATGGCGCACTTCATGGCCGGCTACGGGAACCTGCGCAATCCGGTCGAGGACGTGCTCGCCCACTACTACGCCCACTGCGCGATCGAGGCCGACTGCCGCGACCTGGCGCTCGCGGGCCTCTTCCTCGCCCGCCACGGCGTGCGCGCCGACGGCTCGCGGCTGCTGACGCGCAGCGAGGCCAAGCGGATCAACGCCGTGCTGCTGACCTGCGGCACCTACGACGCGGCCGGCGAGTTCGCCTACCGGGTGGGCCTGCCCGGCAAGAGCGGCGTGGGCGGCGGCGTGCTCGCCGTCCTGCCCGGCCGGGGCACGGTCTGCACCTGGAGCCCCGGCCTGGACGCGGCCGGCAACTCGGTGCTCGGCGTCGCCGCCCTGGACGCCCTGACGACGGCCACCGGCTGGTCCGTGTTCTGACGGCCGCCGGGCCGCCGGGGCGCCGTCGGAACCCGGACGGCTCCGGCTGGTGACGGACCGGAAGCTGACGGTCACGAAGTTGTTATGTCCTCTTCACCGGGTCGACGACCGGCCGGGTCATGCTCTGCACCGGCGGTGGCCACCGCCGAAGGCGCGCCGGCCAGCAGGCGCACTGACAAGGGACTGACACCGTGACCGTCCGCCGCACCCTCATCGGCACCCTCACCGCCGGGCTGCTCGCCGCGACCGCCGCCGTCCTGCCCGTCGGCAGCAGCGCGCAGGCCGCCGGCAGCGCCCCGGGCGAGCTCCCGTTCGCCGCCACGACCACCGTCGGCCTGCACAACACCTACGACCCCGCCGCCTTCGGCTACCTCGCCCAGGGCCTGGACACCGGCACCGGCATGATCGAGCTGGACGCCTGGCCGAACGTCGTCACCAAGGAGTGGAAGGTCAGCCACTCCAACCCGCTGGGCAACGCCAACAACTGCGTCAGCGCCACCACGGCCGCCCAGCTCTACTCCGGTGGCGGCAACAAGAACCTGGAGACCTGTCTGGACGACGTGCGGATCTGGCTCGGGGCCCACCCCGCCGCCGGTCCGCTGGTGATCAAGCTGGAGCTCAAGCCGGGCTTCTCCGGGAACCTCGGCATGGGCCCCGCCCAGCTCGACGCGCTGATCGCCGCCCACCTCGGCTCCGCGGCGCTGCGCCCGGCCGATCTGCTCGCCAAGCCGGGCGGCGGCGCCTACCCGACCCTGGACGACGCCGCCCGGGCCGGCAACTGGCCCACCAGGTCGGCGCTCGCCGGCCGCGCCCTGGTGTACGTCATCCCCGGCACCGTCGAACTGGACAACCCGTTCGACACCCTGCACACCGACGTCGAGTACGGCCGGTACCTGCGCGACCTGGCCGCGGCCGGCCGGATCGGCGAGGCCCGGATGTTCCCGACCGCGCTCGGCGCGGCGGCCGGCGACCCGCGCGCCCGGTACGGCGAGACCTCGATCCGCCCGTGGTTCGTCGTCTTCGACGGCGACGCCGCCACCTATGTGAACGGCATCGACACCACCTGGTACGACACCAACCACTACCTGCTGACGATGACGGACGCCCACAACGTCGCGCCCGCCATCAGCAACACCGACCCCACCGCCGACCAGGCCCGCACCCGCACCGAACAGCTCGCCCGCGCCCACGCGACCATCGTCTCCAGCGACTGGCGCAAGCTCCCCGCCGTCCAGTCGCTCGTCCTCCCGCGCGGCTGACCCCGGCCCACCACCCGCTTCCCCCGGACCCGGGCCGCCCGCCCGGGTCCGGGCGGCGTCCCGGCGGCGGGGGTCAGCCCGCCGGGGCGTCCCCGGACCCGGCCAGCGAGGCGACCAGCGAGCGGAACGCCGCCCGGTAGACGCTCGGCGTGGTGCCGGTGTGCCGCTGGAAGTGGTGGCGGAGGTTGGCCGGTGTGCCCAGGCCGGTCCGGGCGGCGATCCGCGCCACCGGCTCGTCCCCGCGCTCCAGCAGCCGCTGCGCCCGCTGGATCCGCACCCGCAGCAGGTACTGCAGCGGCGGCAGCCCGGTCTCGGCCCGGAAGCGGCGGCTCAGGGCCCGGACGGTGAGGCCGGCGTGGCCGGCGATGTCCTCCAGCGTCAGCGGGCGGTCGAGCCGCGCCTCCAGCCAGCCGAGCGTGGGCCCGAGGCCGTCGCCGGCCGGCGGCGCACCGCCCGGCCCGCCCGGCGCACCGACGGGCCCGCCCGGGGTACCGCCCGGCCCGCCCGGCGTACCGACGGGCCCGACCGGTGCCGCGGCGCCCTCCGCGTACAGCTCCAGGAACACCTGCCGCTCCGTCTCGACGGCCACCGCCACCCCGTGGTCCACGGTGATCAGCCGCAGGCAGAGGTCGACCCCGCCCAGGACCCCGGCGGCGGTGTGGAACGGGCCGTCCGCCACCACCGCCCCGTCCGGGTCCACCTCGGTCCGGGGGTGGCGCCGCGCCAGTTCGGCGGCGAGCCCGCGCGCGGTGGAGGCCCGGCGGCCGTCCAGCAGCCCGGTCGCGGCCAGGGTGAACGTCCCGCTGCCGAACGCCCCGATCCGGCAGCCCCGGGCGGCCGCCGCCCGCAGGGCCCCGACCACCTCCGGTGGCGGGTCGCCGGGCCGGACGCCCTGCCCCGGCACCAGCACGGTGTCGGCCTCCGTCAGCTCCGCCAGGCCGTCCAGCCCCCACGGTGCCGCCAGACCGAAGGCCGCGGGTCCGCCGGTCGACCGGAACCCGGGCGCGGCGCAGAGCCGCACCTCGTACGAGACCCGCGGGTGGCAGCGGTCGGCCGTGCCGAAGCAGACGGCCGGCGTCGTGACGTGATGCCCCGGCACCCCGTCGAGCAGCACCACGGCGATCACAGGCATGTCCAGAATTTAGCCCAGGGTGACCTCGCCGCCGCTGTCGGCCCCGGGGTCCGGCGCGAAGGATGGGACGCACCGACGCCGCAGGTCACCGGCCCTCCGGGCGATCGGTTCCCGACACCCCGGCGTGCCCGCGCACGCCCTCGAACGAACGGAGACGCCCATGTTCCGAAACGCCTCCCGGTCCCGCCGCGCGGCCCGCGCCGCCACCGTCGCCCTCGCCGCCGCGGCCTGCGTCGCGACCCTGACCGGACCCGCCGGGGCGATCGTCAACGGCCGGGCGGCCACCGAGCGCTACCCCTTCATGGCCTCGATTCCGATGACCGTGCCCGAGATCGGCTTCGACGACGGCGTGTGCGGCGCGTCCCTGATCCACCCCCGCTGGGTGCTCACCGCCGCCCACTGCGTGGACACCTCGCTGGTGCGCCCCGACGGCATCGTGCGCATCGCCTCCGACCGGCGCACCGCGGGCGGCACCGTGCGCGGCATCGAACGGACCGTCACCCACCCCGGCTACACCCTGGGCGCGGCGGCCGGCGCGAACCGGGACGACCTCGCCCTGGTCCGCCTCGACCGCGCCGCGCCGCAGACCCCGATCCCGATCGCCGACCGGGCCGGCGCCCCGGGGACGCCGACCCGGCTGCTGGGGTTCGGCACCACCGCCGACACCACCGACATCACCCAGGCCGCCTTCGCCGGGCGCCTGCGGCAGCTGGACACCCGCATCGGCGCCGTCGACGAGTGCGCGCCGGGCCGCGCCGGGCTGACCAGGCTCTGCACGGTGAGCCGGGTGCCCGGCGCGATGGCCTGCATCGGTGACTCCGGCGGCCCGCAGATCCAGCGCGGCCGGGGCGGCCGCTGGGAACTGGTCGGCACCACCTCCGGGGACGGCGACAGCGACCCGACCTGCTCCACCGGCCCCGGGCTGTACAGCAGTGTGCCCGCCTACGCGGACTGGATCCGGGCCACGCTGCGGGCCTACGGCGACTGACCCGCCACGGCGACCGACCCTCCACCAGGCCGGCCCGGCGCGTCCCCGCGGGAGTGCGCCGGGCCCCCGCCCCTCCTGCCCCCCACGCCTCCGCTCCCGACGAGGGCTTACCCTGCCGCCATGCCCGTGATCGCCGTCCTCGCGCTCGACGGCCTGCCCGGCCACCACCTCACCACCCCCGGACTCGTCTTCGGCACCGCCGCCCGTGAGCACCCCGGTGTCGCCTACGACGTCCGGCTGTGCGCGGTCGGCGGGCCCGGCACCGTCCGGCTCGGCCCGCCCGCCCCGGCCGAGGCCGTGCTCCCGTACGGACTCGCCGACGCCGCCGAGGCGGACGTCCTGCTGTTGCCCGCCCACCGCGACGACGGCGCGGACCCGGCGCCGGAGCTGCTCGGCACGCTCCGTGCGGCCGCCGCCCGCGGTGCGCGGATCGGTGCCTCCGGCCCCGGGGTCCTCACCCTCGCCGCCACCGGCCTGCTGGACGGCCGGCGCGCGACCACCGCCTGGCGCCACACCGGGGAGCTCGCCCGGCGGCACCCCCGCGTGGCGGTCGACCCCGGCGGCACGCTGGTCGCCGACGGCCCGTTCCGCACCTCCGGCGGGATGTTCGGCGGCCTGGACATCTGCCTCGGCCTGCTGGCGGAGGACCACGGCGAGCGGATCGCGGACCGGACCCGCCGGGAGCTGCTCAGCCCCCTGACGGTCCACGCCGAACGGGTGGCCGAGACCATCGACCGCACCCTCGCCGACAGCGGCGGCCTCGACGCGACCCTCCAGTGGCTGGAGACCAGCCTGCACCTGCCGCTCACCCCCGCCCGCATCGCCGCCCACGCGGGCGTCAGCGTCAGCAGCCTCAACCGGCGCTTCCTCGCCCGCACCGGTCTCAGTGCCCCGCGCTACCTGCTCGGCCTGCGCCTCCAGCGGGTCCGCGACCTGCTCGAACGCACCGACGACCCGGTGGAGGCGATCGCCGCCCGGACCGGCTTCGGCTCCTCCGCCACCCTGCGCCCGCACTTCGCCCGCCTCACCGGCACCACCCCGCGCGCCTACCGCGCCCGCCATCGCCGGGGCTGACGCCGCCGGGGCTGACGCCGCGCCTCCGCCCGGTTGCTCCGGGGCCCGGTCGTTCCGTGGCTCCGGCTACGGCTTCAGACCCCCGTCGTCAGCCCGGCGGAACGCTCGGTGGCATCGGCGGGCCGCGGCTGTCCGTTCCACTCCGAGGCCAGCAGCCCCAGCACGAGCTCGTCCTCGAACGCCCCGTACACCCAGGCGGCCCGGCGCAGCGTTCCCTCCACCACGAACCCGGCCCCCGTCGCGGCCTTGACCATCGGCAGGTTGCCGGCCGCCGTTTCGACCTGCAGCCGGTGCAGCCCGCGCACCGTGAAGCCGTAGTGGCAGAGCAGCCGCACGATGTCGCCGGACAGCCCGCGCCCGCGGAACCCCGGCCGCAGCGCCAGGCCGAGGTGGGCGCGCCGCTGGTGGGCGTCGATGCCCCAGAGCAGCGCCTCCCCGGCCAGTTCGCCCGACGGCCGGTCCACCACCGAGAAGCAGGCGGCTTCGTCGTCGCCCGCCCCCACGACGAACGGGGACTGCGGGGAGCCGGGCGGGATCGGCCGCCAGGGGCGGGAATCGGCCCGGGAACGGGTGGCGACGTCGTCGTAGAGCTCGGAGTGGAGCACCGGGACGTCGTCGTCGTGACGGGCGCGCAGGATGATGCGGGAGCTTTGTAGCATGTCACATTGTTAACAGCGGGCCGGCGGCGCCCGCAATCGGATTTCCGCGCCGCCCGCCCGGGGAATGACGGCGGCGCGGGCGGCCGTTGGCACCGAGGTGACCGCCGCGCCCGCCCTCCGCCTCTCCGTCCTGGACCGCTCCCGCACCCGCCGGGGGGAGGAGCCCGCCCGGGCGCTGCGCGACACCGTCGCCTTCGCGGTGGAGGCCGAACGGCTCGGCTACCACCGGTTCTGGGTCTCCGAGCACCACGGCGTGCCGGGGGTCGCCGGCTCGGCGCCGACGGTGCTGGCCGCCGCCGTGGCCGCCGCGACCTCCCGGATCCGGGTCGGCACCGGCGGGGTGATGCTCCCCAACCACCAGCCCCTGGTGGTCGCCGAGCAGTTCGGCGTCCTCGCGGCACTGTTCCCGGGCCGGATCGACATGGGCCTGGGCCGGTCGGTGGGCTTCACCGACGGCGTGCGCCGGGCGCTCGGGCGGGAGAAGGACGCCGCGGACCGCTTCCCCGGGCAGCTCGCCGAACTGCTCTCCTGGTTCGACCCCGCCGCGCGCGGCCCCGGGGGTGTGCACGCCCGCCCCGCCGAGGGCCTGGACGTCCCCGCGTTCGTGCTGGCCACCGGCGCGGGCGCGGACGTCGCCGCCGAGGCGGGGCTGCCGCTGGTGATCGCGGCGGTGCGCGGCGAGGAGGCGATGCTGGCGGCGATCGACCGCTACCGGGAGCGCTTCCGCCCCTCCGCACGGGCCGAGCGGCCCTATGTGATCGTCTCCGGGACCGTCGCCGTCGCGCCGAGCGAGGAGCGGGCCCGGGCGCTGCTCGTCCCGGAGGCCTGGTCGGCCGCCCACAGCCGGACCCACGGGGAGTTCTCCCCGCTCGAACCCGCCGAGGAGATCCTGGCCCGGCCGATGACCCCGCGTGAGCGCGCCGCGTTCGAGCAGGCCCTCACCGGCCACCTCGTGGGCACCCCCGGGCGCGCCGTCGCCGAGCTCGCGGCGCTCATGGAGCGCACCGGCGCCGACGAGTTCCTGCTGACCACCAGCACCTACGACCGGACGGAGCTGCTGGACTCCTACCGCCTGCTCGCCGAGGCCGCCGGCCTGCGCTGACACCGGCCCGGCCCGCGGCGACCCGCACCCGGGCGGCGCGCGCCATGCCGGGCGGCGCGGCCGCGTGGACGCGACTGTCCGGCCCCGCGCCACCGGCGCCCCCCGGTGCGCCCGGACGGGCACCCTGCCCGGCACCCCGCGAACCCGCCCGCCGACGCCGCCGCACTGCTCGGGGTGCTGCGCCGGATCCGGCGCGGCGGAGGGGCGGTGACGCCGGCTCGGGCGATCTGGTCCGACCGGAGGGTGACCACCCGCCGGAACGCGGCAGCGGGACCACCGGCCGGGTTGGTCATGGCGACGACGCCCGCCAGGTCGCCGGGGTCCAGGTACGCCGGCCGGTAGGGCGACGCGGTGCCGCCGCCGGCCGGAGCCTCCCGGACCGCGAGGTCGGCGATGGTGGGCGCGCCCCAGCCCGGGGGCGTGAGCGGCCGGAGGCCGTGGCCGTCCCTCGGATCGCCGTTGTCGCGGAATCCGGAGAACACGGGCCGCGCCTCCTGGTACGAGCCGAAGGCGAGCCACTGGATCCGGGTGCGGGTGCCGTCGGAGGCGGTCCGCTCCCGGACGGTGGCGGTGCGGCAGGCGTCCTGGAGCAGGAGCGAGCGCAGCCGCGCCGGGTCCTCCTGGTCGTCGGCCACGCCCACGCAGCCGACCCGCTCGGCGAGGGCGCCGGCCGGGTTCGGACCCGCGCCCGGCGTCGGGCGGGCGGCGGGGGTGAGCGCGCCGCCTGCCTCCAGCGGCGCGGGGAGGAGCAGCTGCCGCAGGTCCGCCGCGTGGCGGCTCCGGTTCTCCGCCGGGGGCCGGGTGGCCGGCCGGGCCGAGGCTGGTCGTTTCGCCGGGAAAAATACCCCCACCGGTATAGTGGAGGTGAGGGAGCAACCCTCGCCTTCCCCGGACATGAGGAGTCCTGCGATGTGTCGACGTACGACGTGCCGGAGCTGCGGCAAGGCCACCTACGCGGGGTGCGGCATGCACGTCGACCAGGTGCTGGCCGGCGTGCCCAAGGCCGCCCGCTGCGACTGCGACCGCGAGGCGCAGAAGGGCGGCGGCTTCTTCGCGAAGCTCTTCGGCCGCCGCTGAACCGGCGGACGCACACGCGTCGGGCCGTGCCGGGAATCCCCGGCACC
>NZ_JBHYUU010000267.1:0-8334 GCF_042749955.1 Kitasatospora sp. NPDC059462
GGGCCGGGCCGGTCGTGCGGGGCGTACCGGCCGGCCGGGGGAGGGACGGCCCGGGCGGAGCGCCCGGGTGGCCCGGCGCAGGCCCGCCCGGGCCCTGTTGACGGCGCTTCCGGCCGCCCTGCGGGCGCCCCGGCCCGCCCTGGCCAGGCCCTTGAGGATCTTCCGGGCGATCCCCCTGAGCCTGGCGCCGACCGCCTTGCCCGCGCCCTTGAGCTTCCCGAGCAGGAAGTTGGAGATGAAGTCCAGCAGCGCCACCACGCCCGCCGCGACCGCGTCGGCGAACAGGCACGCGGCCGACCCGGACCTGACCGCCTTGAGGAAGGCCACGAACTTCCCGATCGCGGCGACGATCCTGCTGACGGTGTTCCACGCCGCCACCAGGCCCTGGATGACGGCCAGCACCGCGCCCGCGGCCGGCACGATCAGCGACACCAGCTTCTCGACGACGATCGAGACGATCATCCCGGGCAGCGCGGCGACGATCGCCTGCCAGGCCATCCGGCCGATCTGCGCCATCGTGATGCAGCCCTTGACCAGGACGTCGACGAGCGTCGAGGTCAGGCCGACGACCGACTCCACCTTCTGGTCGAACCACTGCTTCACCGCGCGCTTGATCGCACCCCACAGGTGCAGCCGCACGCCGTCGACCGCCGCCGTGCCCAGCTTCTTCAGCCACCCGCCCGGATCGGCGGCGACGTCGCCGATCAGGACGGCGAACTCGCCGAAGACCGCGATCGCCTTCCGGACGAAGTCGATCGCGTCCAGCACGGCCCGGCGGACCGCCTCCACCGCGGCCTTCAGCCCCGCCTCCAGCGCGTCCAGCAGGGCGTTCAGCCCGGCCGCCAGCGCGTCCAGCAGCTTGTTGACGGCGTTCCTGAGCCCGTCCGCCCACGCGTCGACCTTGGCGACGGCCCGGTCGCGCCACTCCTCGATCCTCCTGCGGAACCGGTCCCGCAGTTCGGGGAAGGCCGCCAGCAGGACGTCGCAGATCCTGATCAGCGCGTCCGCCAGCCCGTTGATCAGGTCGACGGCGAACTTCCGCGCCTGGTCGATCGCCCAGTTCGCGAAGGTGCGGAAGCCGTCGATGATGGCGTTGACCAGGCCGCGGAAGTAGTCGAAGACCTTGGTGACCGCCTCGACCAGCGCGTCGAAGGCCGCCTTCACCTTGGACTTGACCCAGCCCCACCAGCCCTCGGACTCCTCCTTCTTGCGGTCCTTCTCCCGCTGCGCCTTCTCCTCGGCCTCCCTGCGCCTGTCCTGGATCGTCCGGTTGTCCTGCTCCCGGCGGGCCTCGACGTCCCGGTCGGCCTCGGCGCGCCGGCCGTCGATCCGGCCGGTCCTGTCCCGGTGCTCGGCGCCGGCCTCCTGGTCCGCGGCGGAGATCCGCCGGTCCTGCTCGCCGCGCCACTGCTCGCGTTCGGCCCGGACCTTCGCCGCGGCGTCGCTCCGCTCACCGGCCTGGGCCTCGGCGTTGTCGGCCACCGCCCGGTCCACCTCGGCCTCGTTCCGGCGGCGCGCCTCGGCCTCGCCCTGCCGCTGCGCGGCCTGTTCGGAGTCCAGCCGGCCCCGGCCCCGGCCGACGGCGGCCCGGATCTGCGGGCCGCGCTCCTGCTGGGTCACGAGGCCGACGCCGGGACCAGCTTCGACGGCGCGGCCGGGACCGGCGGCGCGCGTGCGGCCGTCGCCCGGGACGGCGGCGGTCAGCGTCTCCTCCGGCACGTCCGGGTCGATCCGGTCCTCGCCCATCGGCTTGGCGGCGTCCTCCCGGCCGACGCCGAGGATCCTGGCCGAGCTGTCCCTGAGCTTCGCCGCCTGCGCGTCGGCGCGCGCCGGATCGCTCTCGCCGGTCAGCTCCACCCGGGGCGCCGGACCGACCGTGGTGTTCAGCGCCGGGTCCGTCGAGGGCACGCCGTCGACCGCGCCCTGCAGCCGCTGCACCTCCTGCGGCGAGACCTGGGTGCTCGCGTCGTCCGCGACGTGCGGCGCGGTGACCCGCTCACCGGGGTTGCGGCCCTCGACCTGCTGGGGTCCGGCCTCCTGCCGCGCGCCCTCCGCGCCCGTCGGACCGACCCGCTCCAGCCGCTCCGTCACCGCCCCGGCGGGCGGCGCGGCCTCGGGCGGGCCGGACCGGGTGCGCGGGGCCCCGGACGGGCGCCGCAGGGACGGCGGGGCCTCCCGCAACCGGGCGTGCTGCTCGGTGACCGTGCGGTCCACCGAGCCGTCCACGCCGTCCAGCGCGGCGGCCATCCGGTCGGGCGGCAGGCTCGCGGCGGTGGCGAGGGCGCCCGGCGGGTCCTGGGCGGAGACGTCGGGCGCGGCCGGCTGCTCCTGCGGCGCGGCCGGGGCCCCGCCCGCGCCCCCGGCCGCGCAGACGCCGCCGTCGGCACCGGCACCGTCCGGCTCCGCCTCGGTGGTGGGCTGCGGCGGGCCCGCGCAGGCTCCGCCGCCGGATTCCAGGGAAGCGTCCGGGGCGGGCCGGGCGGTGGGCTCGGCCGGTGCGTCGGCCCCTTCGGCCGCCGGGCCGGGGGCGGGGGACTGCTCGGGAGCACCGTCCTGGGCGTCGCCGCCGACCGGCTCGCGGGTGACGGCGGGGGAGGCGGGCGCGGTGGTGCGCTCCGGGGCGCTCGGCTCGGGCGGGGGCGCGGGTTCGGCGGGCGCCTCCGGCTGCTGCGCGGCGGGCGCCTCCGGCTGTGGTGGTGGCCCGGACTCCGGGGTGGTGGGTTCGGCGGCGGCCCGGGTCTCCGGTTCGACCGGCTGCTGCGGCTGGGCGGCGGGGCCGGCCCGGTCCTCGTCCTCCCGGACGTCCTGGGCGTCCCGGGTCTCCTCGGTCTCCTCGGTCTCCTCGGTTTCCCGGCTCCCGTCGGCGGCCGGTGGCGGCGCGGCCGCGGGCTCGGCCGGTTCGGGTGCCGGCGCCGGGTCCTCCTCGGTCTCCGGCCGGCTCGCCCGCTCGTCCTGGACCTGCTCGGCCCTGGTGGCGGGCGGCTCGGGGAACGCCGGTGCTTCGGCCGCCGTGGCCGGCAGGCCGTCCGCCGAGGGCCGGATCCGGTCGAGGGTCGGGACGGCGGACACCTCGGGGTCCGTCGCGGGGAGGAAGTCCCCGGGCCTCAACTCCGGGCCGGTGTCGGTCGGCTGCGGTGGCTGCCCGCGGTCCGCGTCGGGGGCCTCGGGCACCTCGGCGTCCGCGCCGGGCTCCAGGCCCAACGGCCGCTCCTCGTCCCGGACGTCGTCCTTCGGGCGGTCGTCCTCCAGCTCCCCGTGCCGGGCGAGCGGGCTGTCCGGGGCCTGCGCGACCGCGTCCAGCCGCTCGGGCCTGACCGGCGCGGGCTGCGCCGGCGGTCCGGCGGCGGGCTCGCGCGGCGTCGCCCCGGCCGGGGGACGGGCGGCGGCGTCCGGCTGCCCGGCCTCGGGCTCCCCGGCCTCGGGCGCGCCGGTGCCGGGGGCGAGTGCCTCCGGCCCGGGGCCCGGTGTCGCGGCCCCGGGTGCGGCGGCCCCGGGGGCCGCGCCGGGTGCCTCCGGCGCGCTCGTCGGCTGCTCCGCCGGTTCCGCATCCGGGGGAGTCTGCTGCGCGTCCTGCTGCTCCTCCGGCTGCCCGGTCTCCTGGTCCGGTGGCGGGGTCTGCTCGTGCTCGTCGCCGGTCTGTTCGGTCTGTTCGGTCTGGCCCGTCTGACCGGTCTGACCGGTCGGCGACGGCGGCTGCTCGGTCTGTTCGGCCGGTCCGGCCGGTCCGGTGCCCTCGGTGACCGGCGCGGGCGTCTGCGCGCCGTCGACGTCGGCCGGGCGGTGCTCGGCGGCCTCGACCAGCTCCAGCACCCGGGTGTAGTCCGGGGACGGCAGCCGGTCCGCCAGCCGCGCGAGCACCGAGGCCTGCAACTCCGGCGCGAATCGTGCGAGTTGCAGCCGGACCCGGCCGGAGGAGTCGGTCGGGTCCCCCCGCAGCGAGCGCAGGATGCCGGCCGCCAGCCGGTCGACCAGCGTGGCCGGATCGAGCCGCTCGGTGCGGAACCGGTCGGCGTCGACGGTCGCGTACCGGAGCCAGCCGGGGGTGGCGCCCGGCGTCGCGGTGGCCGGACGGTCGGCGCGCGCGCCGTGCTCCGCCTCCCGTTCGACCGCGTCCTGCGGCAGGCTGACCGCGCCCAGGTCCCGGCCGGCCCGCAGCGCGCCGAGCGGATCCGGGGCCTGGACGGTGTGCAGCAGCTCATGGGTGAGCAGCCGCCGGCCGTCCTCGGCGGACGGCCGGTACTTGCCCTCGCCGAAGAAGAGGTCCGGGCCGACGGCGACGGCGTCCGCGCCGATCAGCTCGGTCAGCGCGGCGGAGTCCCGGTCGGTGTGCACCCGGACCCGGCCGAGGTCGTGCCCCAGCCGTGCCTCCAGCTCCCGGCGCAGGCCCGGGTCGAGCGGCTGACCGGCGCCGGAGACGATCTCCTTCGGTTCGGGGGCCTTGGCCCTCGGTGCCCTGGTCCGGCGCCGGTCCGCGCCCTGCTCGGAATCCTTCGCGGCCGCAGTGGTGGCGGCGATCCGGGTCATGCCCGCCCCCCTTCCGGCGGCCGGCCCCCGCCGGACAGCCCGGTGTGCACGGCGCGGGCGAGCGCCTCGCCGAGCCGCCGGGGGGAGGCGCCGGCCGGCAGCGGCGGCAGCCCGGCGACGAGGTCCAGCTCCCGGTCACCGCCGGCCGCGAGCGGCACCCCGCGCGCCTCCAGCAGGCGGGTCAGTTCGCTGCGGAACGCCGCCGTCAGCCGGTCGTGGTCGATCCGCGCGAAACCGTCGAGGACCAGCTCGCCGATCTCGACCTCGACCCGTCCGGCCGATGCCCCGGCCGGTCCCCCCGTCGACCCCCCGATCAGATCCATCCGCCGACCTCCGAGGGCGTCAGCGAGCGTTCCAGCTTCAGGTACTCGGTGTGCGCGGCGGCCAGCAGGTGCCGCATCTGCAGGGGGCAGTCCTCGTCGGCGGCCCGGAAGGCGGCGGCCAGCGCGATGTTGCGGATGGAACCGCCGGTCACGGTGAGCTGGGCGAGCCGCTCCGGGTCGAGGCCCCGGCTGGGGGTCTGCGCGGGGATGACCCGCCGCCAGATCTCGGCGCGCTCCGGCACCCCGGGGAACGGGAAGTCGACCACGAACCTGATCCGCCGCAGGAACGCCGGGTCCAGCGCCTTCTTCATGTTGGTGGTGAGCACGGCCAGGCCCCGGTAGGCCTCCATCCGCATCAGCAGGTAACTGACCTCCAGGTTGGCGTAGCGGTCGTGGCTGTCCCTGATCTCGCTGCGCTTGCCGAACAGCGCGTCGGCCTCGTCGAAGAGCAGCAGGGCGCCGCCGCGTTCGGCCGCGTCGAAGACCCTCCGGAGGTTCTTCTCCGTCTCGCCGATGTACTTGCTGACGACCTGGGAGAGGTCGATGACGAACAGGTCGACGCCGAGCTGCCCGGCGACCACCTCGGCCGCCAGGGTCTTCCCGGTGCCCGACCCGCCGGCGAACAGCGCGGTGACGCCGAGGCCGCGGCGCAGCACCGCCTCGAAGCCCCACTCCTGGTGGACGGTGCCGCGCCGGCGGACGTGGGCGACGATCTCGCGCAGCGTCGAGCGCTGGCGCTCCTCCAGCACGAGGTCCTCCCAGCCGGCGCGCGGTTCGACCCGCCGCCCCAGCTCCTCCAGGGACATCCGGGCCTCCGCCAGCCCGGCGTGCCAGGCGAGCGGGCTGATGTCCCGGCCGTCCTCGGCGGCCCGCCGGGCGGTTGCCGCGGCCGCCCGGATCACATGGCCGGGCAGCGAGAACTGTGCGGCCAGGGCGCGGAGTTCGCCGTCGGTGAGGCCCGGGGCGCCGTCCAGTGCGGCGGCCCAGACCGCGAGCTGCTCCTCGGGGCCGAGCGGGGGCACGGTCAGCCGGGCGCGGTCCGAGACCTCCGCGGGCGCGGGCTCGTCGCCGGACACGACCAGCGGCACGGCGAGGCTCCCGAGGAAGGACTCCACGGCGTTCGGGGACGGCGGACGTTCCCGGTCCGGCTCGCCGCCCTCCACCAGCAGGGCCGCCGGGATCAGGATCGCCTCCCGCTGCCAGAGCCGGGCGAGCCGCTCGCGTTCGGCGGGCGCGCCGGGCAGGTCCTCGCGGTGCACGGCGTAGAGGCCGAGCCCGGCGCGGTGGGCGGCCTCCGCCGCGATCTCCCGGCGGGTGCGGCGGTCGGCGCCGGTCAGTTCGGCGTGCGGGGGGCCGGCCGGTCCGGCCGAGGTCCAGGCCCGGGCCAGCTCGGCCGCGCACCGCTCGTGCGGGCCGGGCAGCTCGCCGGGCGGACCGATCCGGGTGAGCAGGCCGTGCAGCCGCACGTCCAGGTAGGGCACGCCGACCAGGAAGTGCAGCACCCGCTCGTCGATCCGCAGCCGGGAGGTGGTGAGCGCGGTCTCGTCGTCCGGTTCGACCAGCCGGAACCGGCGCAGCGGACCCACGGGGGTCAGCGCGCTCCAGTGCGGCCGGTCCAGGGCGGCGAGGGCGAGCGAGAAGGTGGGGTGGGCGCGCCCGGGGTCGCCGCTCGCCGCGGCGCACCGGGCGGCGGTGGTGGGGTCGACGGCGGGGGCGGCGGCCAGCACCAGGACGTCGCGCTCGAACGGGGTGAGCCCGAAGTCCGTGGTGAGGGCGTCCAGGGCCGTGCCGGGCGGTGCGGGCTCGCCGGGCGGCGGGCGGTCGGTGCGGCCCGCCGCGTGCGCGTCGATCCGTTCGAGCACGGCGGCGACCGCGGCCGACAGCGCCCGCCGGTGCGGCTCCTCCGGGTCCTGCCCGTGGCTCGTGCTCATCGCTCCCCCCTCCCCGGTCAGTGCGTCAGATCCACGAGCGGGCCGCTGAACGACCCGTCGGCGGCCACCGTCAACGCGCTGGGCACGCCGTCCACCTGGACCCGGGCCAGATACGCCGTCGGGCGTACACCGACGACCGGCACCCGGACCTCGTACGGGTCGGGGCGCGGCCGCGACGGCGCGGGGGCACGGAACTGGTGGCTCGCCCCCGGCCGCCCGGCGGGCGGGCGCGACTCGTCCAGCAGCAGCAGGACGCGCTGGTCGTCCCGCAGCGGAAGGTCCAGCCGGACGCTCAGCCGGGCCGACACCCCGTTCGGTCCGACGCGCCGGTCCGTGATGACGATCGGTGCGAGGATCCGCGGCTGGCGGGCGAAGCTCTGCGCGTTGGACTCCATGGCGAGGTGGTCGGTGGCGGGCCGGCCGTCCAGCGCGAGTCCGTGCAGCACCTGCACCTGGTGCACGCCGGGCGGCAGGTCCTCCGGTACGGCGACCACCAGCCGGTCGTCCCGGACGCCGTCCGGTCCGACCGGGACCCGCCATTCGCCGAGCCGGGCCACGACCAGGTCCGCGCGCAGGCCGGAGCCGTCCAGCACCAGTTCGCGGTCCTTGGTCACCGGCCCCTCCTCGGGGGCGCCCCGGGACCCGGCCGGCCGGGAGCGCACCCGCTCGACGACCGGCGCCCGGGACGGCACGGCCCGCACGGTGCGGCGCAGCACGGGCCGCCCGGCCACCGGGTCGGCCCGGCCCTCGACGAGGACGGCGGTGGCCTGGTAGACGACGGACAGCGCGTACGGGGTCTGGAACAGCGTGGTCCACAGCTTGGACAGCTCGTCGACGTCCATCGGCGTGGGCGTGAGGCGCACCCGCTGCGGGGCGGCGGCCAGGTCGCTGCCCGCCAGGTACGGCCGGGCGGCCGCCTCCTCGATCAACTGGCGCGGCAGCACCGGCTGTTCGGTCAGCGCCCGGACCACGCAGCCGAGCAGCCGCTGGCCGACCAGCTGGGACTCCTCGCCGTAGCAGCTGATCAGGTAATGCAGGTCGAGGGCGGCGGCCGGGCGGGTCAGCAGGGTGCCGTCGGCCGCGCGGGTGGGCGCGTCGAGGTTGCGCAGCGAGGCGTTGGGCGTGACCTGGTAGAGGAAGACGGTGACGGTCGGGTCGGCGGGCGGTTCGGTCGGCGGTTTGCGGGTGCCGACCTCGACGGCGAACGGGATGTCGGGGGAGAGCGCGCGGGTGAGGAGCAGCCGCAGCGCCTCGCTCACGGTGGCGATCGCGAGGTGGTTGCTCATGGCCGCACCCGCCCGGTCATGAGGGCTCCCGGGAGAGGTAGGCGTCCAGGCCGACGGCCGGGGCCGGCCGGGTGGCCGCCGGTCCGCGCGGTGCGGCCGGGGCGCGCTCGGCGGCCCTGACCTCCACCCGGCCGATCTGGACCCGCACCACCCGTTCGGCCGGCCGGGGTTGGTGCCGGGCACCGGTTCCGGCTCCGGTCGGGTGGCGCGGGGCGGCCGTCGCGGTGGTCCGCCGACCGGGCGCCGGTGCGACGGCGGGCCGTGCGGGTG
>NZ_JBHYUU010000268.1:0-8298 GCF_042749955.1 Kitasatospora sp. NPDC059462
GTGCCCTCTTTTGTGGGGTCCCCCCTTCCCGGGGCGGGGCAGGGCGCTTCGGCTGGGGCACGCCGGGCGGGGGCCCCCCCCCCCCCCCCCCCCGGGGGGCGGCGGGCCACCCGGCCACCGGTGGCCGGCACCCGAGGAGCGGAGACGAGGAACAGCACATGAGCAACCCGTTCGCGGACCAGATCGCGCAGGCGATGGCGGACATGCAGACCGAGCTGGCCAGGGCCGAGGCCATGCAGCAGGAGATGAACGAGCTCACCGGCTCGGTCACCTCCAAGGACCGCATGGTCACCGTCAAGGTCGGCTCGCAGGGCCAGGTCGTCTCGATGACCTTCCACACCAACGACTACCGCGACATGGCCCCCGCCGAGCTTGCCAAGGTCCTCACCGACGTGCTCAACGAGGCCCGGGCCGACGTCGGCCGGCAGGTCGCCGAGCGCATCTCCCGGTTCGACGGGATCGGCGAGACGCTGCGGCTGTCGATGACCGGCGGCAGCGAGCTCGACGAGATCCTCGCACCGCTCTGGGCGATGCGCCCGGGCCACGAGGACGAGGAGAGGAAGAAGGCGAGGCCGGGCCGGCAGGAGGAGTTCCGTGGCTGACTCGGGGACCACCGCGAAGACGGCGATGCTCAAGAAGAGCTTCGCCGAGTTCTTCGAGCTGAAGGACTTCGTCACCCAGCTCAACACCGAGGCGACCCACATCAATGAGATCAACCTGCGGGTGGGCGGCAACGACGAGATCGGCAAGCAGTACCACGGCCAGGTCGACGACGGCACCAAGAACCTCTACGAGCTGATCGTGCGGATCGGCAGCACGCTGTCCTCGGTCGGCGAGAACGGCGAACTCCTGGCCGACACCCTCGACAAGGCGGGCGACCACGCCCGCGACCTCGCCAACGGCTTCTGATCCACCCGCAGCCGACGGCCCGACCCCGCGCACCGACCGGAAACGGCAGGCAGTCCCCGTGGCCCACTCCTCGATCGAGGTCAACGAATCGACCGCACGGTTCTTCACGATCATCACCGGCATGCCCTGGCCGGAGATCCGTGAGGGGGACCTGCGCGAGGTCCGGGACGCCTACGAGCAGCTGGCCAAGGAGATGCCCGAGCTGCGGGCGCTGATCGAGCGGGTCGCGGTCTCCTGCGCCCGGCAGTTCAAGGGCCAGGCCGCCACCTCGTTCGCGTACCAGATGAACTCGTTCATCGGCCGGACCGGCGGGGACGACTACGTGTCGGCGGCCGGCAAGACCGCCAAGGCGCTGGCGGACTGCGCCGGGGACGTGGCCAACGCGGTCGAGTACACCAAGTGGATGGCCATCGCCCAGCTGGTGCAGCTGCTGGTCGAGATCGCGCTGGCGATCTTCTGGGCGCCGTTCAGCTTCGGCACCAGCCTCTCCGGGCTGGTGCTCAAGAAGCTGCTCACCAAGGCCGCGTTGACGGCCCTGATGAAGTACCTGCTGAAGACGATCGCGATGCACACCTTCTCGGGCGTCGTCGGCGGTCTGCTGATGGACGGCATCATCCAGAACCTCCAGATCGGCCAGGGCAACCGCAAGGAGATCGACAAGGAGTACACCAAGCAGGCGGTGCTGTTCGGCGTCATCGGCGGTGTCCTCGGCGGGCCGCTCGACCTGCTGGGCCTGGGCCTGGGCAAGCTGCTGGGCCGCCTGCTGGGCAAGAGCGGTGGCCGGCTGCTCGCGGACAAGCTCAGCGACTACCTGGTGGACGGCGAGCTGAAGAGCCTCAAGGGGACGCTGAAGACCGCCGCCGAGGCGGCCGCGGCGTCCGGCGAGAAGGGCGCGCTCGGCGCGATCGGCAAGGAGACCTCCAAGGGCCTCGCCGACGAGGCCCTGAAGAAGACGCAGGCCCGCGCCTTCGCCCGGGACCTCGGCAACCTCATGGAGGCCTCCACCGAGCAGCTCCAGGCGGGCTTCGGCAAGACCACCAAGGGCTCGCTCGGCGACACCTTCGTCAAGGAGATGGAGAAGACCTTCGTCAAGCACCTGGGCGAGCAGCTCGGGAAGAAGGAGGCCGCGGCGCTCGGCCGCGAGCTGGGCGAGAAGTTCGCCGAGAAGTGGGTGGGCAAGGCGCGGCAGACCGTCCCGCTCAGGGGCGCGGCCAGCGAGGGCCTCGCCGAGGCGCTGGACACCGTCCTCAAGCAGGACGTCGCCAAGGGTCTGACCGCCCATCAGGTCAGTGCCCTGGGCAAGCACCTGCCGGACCTCGCCGACGGTCTGACGCAGGGCAACAAGATGTTCCAGCTCGGCCTGGGGCTCGGCAACTACATCCAGTCCGGCACCCAGAACGTGCTCAGCGAGGGCTTCTACAACCTCATCTTCGGCGAGAACCACGAGTTCACCGTCACCGCGGGCAGCTTCGTCGGCGGCATGATGACCGCGATGATGGGCCACGTCATGCACCTCGGCGCGGCGCCGCTGATGCACGGCTACGCCGACCTGGTCCAGCGGACCCAGTTCAAGGCCGTCGAGCAGGGGGCGTCCAAGTACTTCCCCCTCTACCACCCGATCAGCTTCGCCGCGATCGCCAGCATGGCGTCGGGCAAGATCGTGCCGTTCCCGGTGCCCCGGATGGGTCACCCGGAGGCCTTCGAGTTCGCCAGGGGTCTGCGCATCAACTCGCTGGACGACGTCGCGAAGGGTCTGTCGCACGCCTCGGGCATCGACGTCAGGACCCCGCCGGCCGACCCCGAGGTCGCCGAGTGGATGCAGCAGTTGCTGCCCTACGTCGATTTCGTGGCGGACGAGCGCGCCCGCGATCTCGCCGCGCTGCAGGAGTCGCTCACCCGGACCGTCGGCCACGGCACCGAGGACCTGCCGACGGCGCGCGAGGAGCGTGCCGGGGCGCCCGTGAAGGTCCAGTCGGACGACGACGCACCGTCCGTCGCGCCCAAGCCGCCGACGCAGGAGTCCGAGCAGAGGACGCCGGGGCACACGCCGCAGGAGCAGAAGGCGCCGGACCCGAAGGCGCCGGACCCGAAGGCGCAGGAGCAGAAGGCACCGGAGCAGAAGTCCGCCGACCAGAGGGCCCCGGAGGCGCCGAAGCGGAGCACCCCGGGCCGCACGGGCACGGTGCCCCCGGTGTCGACGGAGTCCTCGGGCGACGCGGCGACCGCCCCCCGCCGGCGGACCGGCACGACGGACGAGGCCACCACCGAGCGGACCACCACCGAGCGGACCGCCACCGCGACCTCCTCCGCACGCGTCCCCACCGCCCCCACCGACCACGCGGTCCCGCACCGCACCGCCCAGGACCTTCCCGCCGGCACCGACGGGTCCGGCCGCCACGCGGTGCAGGAACCGGCGCCCCCGGCCCCCCGGCCGACCACGAGCCTGGCCTCGGCGCTGCTCGGCCAGGACACCCCGCCGAGCCGGGCGACCGACGACGCCGCGCCGCCCCGGACCCCCGTCGGCGACGAGACCGCCCCCGCCCCGGGCGAGCGCGCCAACCCGAGGGCGCCGCAGCCGCAGCCGGACGCCGACGTACCCGTGCCGCCGCCCACCCCCGCCGGCGACACCGCCGCGGCCGCCCCGGACGCCCCGGTCGCGCAGGAAACCCCGGCGCCGCCGCTCCGGTCCGGCCCGGACAACCCCTGGCACCCCGCCGAACCGGACGGCACCTTCCGGGGCGCCCCGCGCCGCCCGCCGGCCCCCGCGAGCGGCCAGTGGCAGGAGGTGCTGCCCAACGGCACGGTCCGCGTCCACCGGGCGGAGCTGGACGCCGCCGTCCGGCCGGGCGCGCCGGCCTCGGCGTTCCCCTCGCGGTGGAGCCGCTCCGTACTCGACCCCGGCGCCGTCTACTACCCCAAGGGCTGGACCGCGACCCAGCTCCGGCACCACGTCACCACCGCGCTCGCCGACCCGATCCTCCAGCGGGAGGCGAACGGCGTCCACTACCGGCTGGGCCGGTCGGGCGGCGTCTGGATCGAGGGCATGTACCTGCCGGACGGCGGCTTCCTCGGCCACCGCCCGGCCCCGTACCAGTCGCTCCAGAACCCCCGCTACGACGCCCCGGGAACACTGACGGCGAGCCGCGGCGAGGAGGTGCGCCCGCCCGGCCTCGGGCCGGTGCGGGTCCGCCGCGACCTCATGCACGACGGGGCGGAGAGCCTCGAAGTCACCGCCCGGGTCAAGCTGGTGGGCGGCGAGCAGATGACGCAGCAGGAGCTGCTGCGCGCCCGGGCGCGGCTGGAGCGGGCCGCCTCGGAGTTCGCGGCCGGACCGGGGGAGGGCGGGGCCCGCACCCGCCTCCGGCTGGAGTTCACCCAGGACGGCGACGCCGTCGAGGTCCGCCTCGCCCCCGGCCAGGACCCGACCCTCCGGCAGGCCGTGCCGCGGCTGCACGAGCGGGCCGACGCCGACGGGCCGGCCGCGACCCTCGCCGCACTGAAGCAGCAGGCGCCCCCGCCCCCGGAGACCGTCACCGGCGGCCCGCGGATGCTCGCCGGCCGGAAGCCGCTGTTCGAGCCGTCGGTGTGGGACGACCCGACCCGGGGCCGCCACCTGCCGCGCGAGTGGACCGCCGACGAGGCCCGCTACGCCGCGAGCGTCGTCGCGGGCTCGGCGCACCGCGTCCCGGCCGGACCGGTGCCGCCCGGCGGCAGCACCGCGCCCGAGCTGCGTCACGGCACCTTCGCCGGGGTGAAGCTCACGGTGCGGGTGGAGAACGGGCTCATCACCGACTTCTGGGGCCGGCCGGACCAGCGGATGCCCGACCAGCTGGCCGCGCCCCGGCCGGAACAGCACCAGGTGCTCGGGACCCACCGGGTCCGCCCGCCCCGGGACGCCCTCGAACGGACCATGGACGAGCGGGTGCTGCAGCGCTTCCTGGTGAGCCGGATCAGGCTCGCCGACGGCGACACCGAGTCGCAGGTCACCGTCCGGGTGCACCTGGACACCTCGGCGCTGGACCTCACGGACCAGGACACCGCGAAGCGCTTCAAGGAACTGGTCAAGCGGACCCGGACCGGGGTCTCGGAGGTCTACGACATCGGCCAGCGGCTGCCCAGCGGCGACCGCCTGCGGGTGCGGGTCGAGTTCGTCACCGACCCGGCCAAGGCGCACCACACCGTGCAGGTCCACGCCCAGCAGGACCGCGCGGACCACCGGACCTGGGGCCTGAACACCTCGGCCGTCGTCGCCGCCCACGAGGTCGGCCACATGCTGGGGCTGGCGGACGAGTACCGCGAGCGCTCCGACGGCGCCAAGTTCCGCCCGGTCTACCTCGACGGCGGGCTGCTGGGCTCCTACATCCGCGACGGCTTCGACCGGCCCGTCATCGATATGGACAACCTGCCCGGCGGCCCGGTCACCACCCACCCGCAGCCGGTGCTGCGCGCCCGCAACCTGCGGCACCTGGGCGGCGTGATCGACCAGGTCTTCGGCGCCGACCGGGGGCCCGGTCCGGAGAGCACCCACCCGCCGCGGCCCCGGATGAACCCGGACGCCCGGCGCATCGCGCTGCACGGCAGCCTGAACCGCGACAGCATGCGGCTGCCGGGCGGCGGACGCGACGGCGGGGGCCACCTGTTCCCGCCGCCCGGCTCCGGCGATCCGCGGCCGACCAGGATCCCGGGCTCGGAGAACCGCAACGGCACCTTCCGGGTCCTCGGCGGCCCGGCCGACGGCGTGGGCGCCGGTCAGCACCGGCTGGCGGGCGAGCTGGACGTGTCGGCGGCGGTCCGGGCCCGCGGGCGCACCATGTTCCCCGAGCACTGGTCGGCCGACGACGCGACCTACGCGGCCGAGCAGGCCTACCAGCACGCCCGCCGCCGGGGCGACGGGGCGTTCACCGAGTCCGGTCCGAACTCCTGGACGTGGACCGGCGAGTACGGCGGGGTGCGGATCGACGGGCGGATCGAGGTCCGCACCGAGCAGGGCTCCCGCGGCCCGGTCCGAGTGGCGGAGATCGTCGCCTTCAAGCCGTCCGACGACCAGGGCGGACTCGGCCCCGCCCCGCACCTGCCCTGGCACCCGCAGCCCGACACCTTCGACCAGCGGGCCGCGGACGTGCTGCGCTACGGCGACCGCCGGACCCTGAGCGGCGTCCACCACCAGCCGCCGAGCCAGTCCGGGGCCGTGGGGTCGGCCTCGCCCGACGGGCAGCTGGCCGGCCGGCGGATGGGCGTCAGGATCGGCGCCCACACGTCGGTCCACCCCAACGGGACCTACCGCGCCACCGTCTGGTACCTCGACCCGGCGGTGAACCCGGCCGCCCCGATGGCGGCGTTCGACTCACGCTGGTTCAAGCGCGCGGACCACCCGCTCAACACCTTCTACCCGGAGAACTGGCGGCCCGCGCTGGTCCTCCGGGCCGTCGACGCGGCCTACACGGCCCGCGACCGGGCGGGCGACCGCGTCGTCGACGGCGCGGTCCACTGGACCGGCATCGGCGAGGGCGTCCGGATCGAGGGGATCACCCGCGACGGCCGGCACGTGGCGCACCGTCCGGCGGACGAGCAGCCCGGTGTCGTCCTGCCGCCGGACGCGCCGAGGTCCGCGCCGCTCACCGAGCCCGGGCTGCCCGGGACCGGCAGGCGTCCGGCCGTCACCTCCGGCATGCCGCCCGGCACGGTGCCCGACGACGCGTTCAGCCCGCACCTGAGCGCCGACGCCGGGCGCGGCCTGCCCGCGCAGTGGACGGCCCAGGAACAGCGCCACGCCGTGCACAAGGGCCGCAGGCTCGGCGACGACACGGCTCTCGACGACGGCGGCACCCGCGGCACGGTGGTCTTCGCCGGCGTCGAGATCACCGTGCTGCGGGACGCGGACGGCAAGGTCACCGACTTCTCGGTCCGGGACGGCCACACCCCGCCCGCCCAGCTCGACGTGCCGGTGCCCGAGCGCGGCACCCGCCGGCCCAAGGCCCCCGCCGGTGGTGCGGAACAGCCCCGCCGCGCGCCGCACGACCCCGGGTCGGAGGAGGACTCCGACACCTCCTCGCGACGCGGCGAGGACGAGGACTCCGAGGACGGCTCCGAGGAGGCCGACGACGCGATGTCCGAGGTGTCCCGCGCGGACACCCTGGACCTCATCGCCGAGGACGAGTCGATGGAGTGGGACGGCACCTTCGACGACGCCCACCCGGCCACCGGGCAGATGGACCTCGACCAGCCCCTGCCGCAGCCGCCGCGCCGGGTGCGCCCGGCCGACGAGGCACCGGCACCGGACCTGCGGTTCGCCGAGCTCCGCGAGCCGGTCGAGGTCCGCCCGCCCGCCGACCCGGCGCGCCACCTCAGCGACTCCACCTTCCTGCGCCGTTTCCAGGTCGCCCGCGGCGTCCTGGTGGACGGCCGCCCGGCGGTCGAGCTCGTGGTGCGGATCCACCTCGACGCCGCGGGCCTGCCGCACACCCCGGACCGTGACCGGGCCGTCCAGGAGCTGCAGGAACGCGCACAGCGCGGGATCGACCGCTACTACAACACCGGGCACCGGCTGCCGAACGGCGACGTCCTGGTCACCCGGGTCGAGTTCGTCGACGCCGACCGGGCGCACCACCGGGTCGAGGTCCTGGAGGGGACCGGGCGCGAGGCCCAGGACGAGTGGCACCTGGGCAGCACCGAACGGACCCTGGCGCACGAGTTCGGCCATCTGCTCGGCCTGCCCGACGAGTACCGGGAGCGGCGCGTCCGCGAGGAGGGGACCGACGGGAACGGCGACACCGTCGTCGTCGAGGACCCGATCCACCCCCGGCCGGTCACGGCCGACGCCAGCCTGATGGGCAGCGCCACGCGGACCCGCGGGCGGGTCCGGTTCGACCAGGACGCGGGGCTCATGTCGGACGGGACCGTCGTGCCCGACGCGCTCGCGCCGCGGCACCTGCGGGAGCTGGGCCGGGCGATCGAGGACGCCTTCGGTCCGGAGACGGGTCCGGGGGCGGGGGCGCCGGTGCGGGGTGACCTGCCGCGTCGGGCCGCCTTCGGGCGGGACGCCCTGCAGACGTCGACGTTCGGTGACACCCGTAACCCGGGTGGCCATCTGCTGCCTCCGGCGGGTTCGGACCGGACGGGGCCGGGGCGGGTGCTGCGGGTGGAGCGCAACGGTGTGGTGGTGGCCGACTTCTCGGGGGAGGGTGTCTCGACCCTGCCGAGGCCCCGGCGGCTGGACGCGGTCTCGGCGGCCGCGGACGACCTGATCGTTCCCGGCAGCGGCCGGCGCCGGATGTTCCCGCGCAACTGGACCAGCGAGGACGCGGTGTACGCGGCGGAGCAGGCGTACCTGCACGCCCTGGGCACCAATGACATCGTGCACCTGGGCGGCAGCCGTCACCGGTGGACCGG
>NZ_JBHYUU010000269.1:0-8290 GCF_042749955.1 Kitasatospora sp. NPDC059462
CGCCGCCCCCGCGCGCCCGCCCGCCCCCGCGCGCCGGCGCGCACCCCCGCCCGCCCCGGCGCGCTCCATCACGCCGGGAGGCTCCCCGTACGGGTGAAGGTCGCGCGGGTCGCCGCAGAACACGGGGTCGCCGGCCGAAAAGCCGCTGCCGCTGTCGGTACCGCGTGGCAGGCTTCCCGCTATGACGGCGTGGACCCTCAACGACATCGAACGTGCGATCCGCTCCTCCTGGGGTGTCGACACCTGCGCGCCCGAGGACCAGGCCCACTGGCGTCCCGACAATCCCGCCCACGGCCAGTGCCGGGCGACCGCCCTGGTGGTGCACGACCTGCTCGGCGGCGAGCTGATGATGGGCGAGGTGTTCACCGGCGCGGTCCGGACGGACCTGCACTGGTGGAACCGGTCCGCCGACGGCGCCGAGATCGACATGACCCGCTCGCGCTTCGGCCCGGACGAGCGGGTCGGTCCCGGCCGCCCGGTCGCCCGCCCGCAGCGCCCGGGCCGGCTCCAGGCCCAGTACCAGCTGCTGCGCCACCGGGTCCTCGCCCACCTGGAGGGCGGCTCGGCGGACGCGCGGCACGCCGCGGCGGCCTGACCGGCCCCGGACGGCACCGGAGGGCGCGCCCCGACCGGCCGACGGTCGGAAAACTGACGTACAGTCGGTTGATCGTGGCCGGACGACCTTTCCGGCCGCCGGGCGACAGCGGGAGTGCGCGATGAGCGGGATGACGGTCGGCTTCGTCGGACTGGGCACGATGGGCCAGGGCATGGCCGCCAACCTGGTGAAGGCCGGGCACACCGTCCGGGTCTGGAACCGCTCGCCCGGCCCGGTGGCCGCCATGGTCGCCCGGGGCGCCCTGGCCGCCGACGGGCTGGCCGACGTCTTCGCGGCCGACGCGGTCGTCTCGATGCTCGCCAACGACGCCGCCGTGGAGCGCCTGCTGCTCGACCCGGCCCTGCTGGAGGGCGCCGCGGCCGGCGTGCACGTCAACATGGCCACCGTCTCGGTCGCCCTGGCCGAGCGCGCCGAGGCCCTGCACGCCGAGTACGGCATCGGGTACGTCGCCGCGCCGGTGCTCGGCCGCCCGCCGGTGGCGGAGGCGGGGGAGCTCAACATCCTGGCCGCCGGGAGCGCGGAGTCGCTGGCGGCGGTCGAGCCGCTGTTCGCCGCGATGGGCCGGCGCGTCTGGCACTTCGGCGAGCGCCCGGGCCAGGCCAACACCGCCAAGATCAGCACCAACTTCCTGCTGGCCTGCGCGATCGAGTCGATGGCCGAGGCGTGCAGCCTGGCCGAGGCCAACGGCGTCCGGCCGACCGACCTGATCGAGATGCTCGGCGGAACGCTCTTCCCGGGGCCGGTCTACTCCGGCTACGGCTCGATGGTGGCCGAACGCCGTTACGAGCCCGCCGGGTTCAAGCTGCCGCTCGGGCTCAAGGACGTCGATCTCGCGCTCTCCGCGGGCGCGGCGGCGCGCGTGCCGCTGCCGTTCGGCAGCGTGCTGCGGGACGCGTTCCTGGACGCGCTGGCGCACGGGGACGGCGAGAAGGACTGGGCCGCCGTCGCGGCCGTCGCCCGGCGGCGGGCCGGGCTCCCGGAGTAGCGGCGGGCGCAGGGGCCGACGCCCGGCAGGGCGGCCTTCCCCGCCGGTGCGCGGCCGCGTCCCGGCCACCCCCTCGCAACCTGCCAGACGGGTGCAAAACCCCTGTCCCAGGTCAGAGTTGGGCCAATCGGACGCAGTGGCCCGGCCGGCGAAGGAAACCGGTACCCGCCTTCCGGTGCGGTCGGGGGCTTCGGTAGTCTCCGACGGACTTTCAGCTTCGCGGGGGGATCGCGGCTCGGACGGCCGCCTGGTCCTTCCGCGCCCCCGGGCCGCGCCCGGACACTCTCGTGAGGTCTCCCTTGTCCATCTCCATACCTCGCAGTCTCGCCCTGGCCGGCGCCGCCGCGCTCGCCGCCTCGATGGTCCTGGCCGGAGCCCAGGGCGCGGTGGCCGCAGCCACCGCCGGATCGTCCCCCGCCGCCGCCCCGCAGGCCGACAAGGCGAGCGCCCGCGCGCTCGACCTGTCCCTGGACGGGGTGCCGCGGACCTTCGTCGCCGGTGGCGACACCAAGATGTTCAACTTCACCGTCGACAACAACACCAAGCACGACTTCGTCTACTACCCGCTGCTCAAGTTCAAGAACGAGGCGGGCAGCCTGCACGCGCAGCACCTCAAGGTCGAGTACCAGCTGCCCGAGTCGCTGGACAGGACGCGGACCTGGCTGCCGGCCACGCCCGCGCCGGGCGGCGGCGACACCGACGACGACGGTGTGCTGTTCCTGCTGGCCAAGCTCATCGACAACTCGGTGCCGGACTACAAGAACTCGCTGCTCGCCCTGAACCGGGGCAGCAGCCTCACGGTCACCGTCCGGGTCTCGGCGGCCAAGAACGCGCCGCTCGGCAAGGCCGGTGTGGTCCCGGTGGTCTTCGCCTCCAAGGTGGAGGCCAACAAGCCGGTCGGCCCGGGCGAGTTCGCGGGCGAGCAGGACTGCGGCGAGCGGTTCAGGATCGTGGCCGGGGGCGGCAAGCCGAGCCCCACCGCCACGCCGACGACCACGAAGCCGACCACCCCGAGCGCGAGCCCGACCGGCAAGCCCACCACCTCGCCGTCGGTCACCACCTCGCCGTCGGCCACCACCTCGCCGTCGGCGACCACCTCGCCGTCCGCCACCGCGTCGCCGACCGGCAGCCCGAGCGCCACGGCCACGCCGAGCACCAGCACCAGCCCGTCGGCCACCACCACGCCGTCGGCCACCACGACGCCGTCGGAGACCGGCACGCCGTCCGGCACGCCGAGCGCGACCACGACGCCGTCGGGCAGCGCGTCGCCAACCGCCACGTCGAGCACCTCGCCGAGCGCCACGCCGACCTCCGGCGCGAGCACCTCGCCGAGCGCCTCCACCGCCCCGGGGACCTCGGCGCCGCCGCCCGGCGACACCTCGGGCGACGACGAGACCGGCCCCCGCCAGCCGATCGACTTCCCGGTGAAGGTCCCGGCCATCGCGCCGCTGCCGATCACCCCGGAGGCCGTCGTCCAGGCGCGCGCCGACGCCGACAAGGCGCTGGCCACCACCGGTGGCGGTGACGACACCACCGGCATCGCGATCGCCGGCGGCGCCGTCCTCGCGGCCGGTGTCGGCACCCTGGTGGTGCTCCGCCGCCGCCGCGCCGCGCAGCACGGCTAGCCCGTACGGCCGGCCCCGCGGCGCACCGCGCAGCACCCGCCCGTGTCCCCGGTCCGCCGGGGGCACGGGCGGTTCCGTCCGGCCGCCCGGACGTGCCTAGGATGGCCGGTCAGGGGGCCGAAACGGGGCCGGAACGGGGCAGGCGAGGTACCGGGGTGCGGGGACGGGGCGCGGAGCGCTCGGCGAGGACGGAACGGCCGCGGCGCGCGGGGCGGGCCGGGTCGGACTACGGGGCCGGCGCCGGCCGGATCGCGGGTCTGCCGGTCCGCAGGCACCACGTGCTGCTGCTCGGCTGGACGGTCCTCTGGTTCCTGCTGGTCGAGCCGAGCGGCGGCTTCTCCTGGCACTACCTGCGCCAGGGCGAGGAACTGCTCTTCAGCGACCGGCCGGACGGCGGCCTCGCGCTCTACGCCCACCACCCCGAGCTGCAGATCGGCCCGGTCAGCCTGGCGGTGGCGCGGCTCTTCAGCCCGTTCCCGCCGCACACCGGCGCGCTGCTGGCCGAGGCGGCGATGTCCGGACTGGGCCTGGCGATGCTGGTCCTGGTCGGCCGCACCGCCGCCCGTCACTACCTGGGCACCGGCACCAACCACCGCCGGCTGCAGCAGCGGCTGCTGATCGCCGGCCTGGCGTTCATCCCGATGTGGGTCGAGGTGTCCGTGCGCTTCGCGCACCTGGACGACGTGCTGGCGCTGTTCTTCACCACCCTCGCCGCGCACGAGCTCAGCCGGGGCCGGGCCACCGCGGTCGGGGTGTACCTGGCGCTGGCGGTGGACGCCAAGCCGTGGGCGCTGGCGTTCGCGCCCCTGATCCTCGCGCTGCCCCGGGCCCGGTGGCCGCGGACGCTGCTCTGGTTCACCGCCTTGGTGGCCGTCGCCTGGCTGCCGTTCTACCTGGGGGACCTGGACACCATGGCGGCCGCCAGGTTCACCATCCCCAACCAGCCCGCCTCGGCGCTGCGCTGGTTCGGCGTGACCGATCCGGCGACGCCGTGGTGGGACCGCCCGGCGCAGTTCGCCCTCGGGCTGTCCCTGGGCTGCCTGGCGGTGTGGCGCGGCCGCTGGCCGGCCGTCGTCCTGCTGGGGGCGGACGCCCGGATCCTGCTCGACCCCAGCGTCTACACGTACTACTCCGCGTCGATCCTGCTCGGCACCCTGCTCTGGGACACCGTCGGGCAGCGGCGGCTGGTGCCGTGGTGGAGCTGGATCGCGCTGGCCGCCCTCTACGGCGGCACGCTGTTCCTGCCGTCCGACGCGGCGCGCGGCTTCGTCCGGCTCGCCTTCGTGGTGGTCTCGGCGGGGTACGTGCTGCTCTGGCCCGCCCAGCGGCGGCGCGGACGCGGCGGCGGCCCCCGGTCCGGCGCCGGACCGGGGGCCGGGCAGCCCGCCGAGGGACGGCCGCCCGGCCGCGAGCCGGCCGCGGTCTGACGCGGACGCGGGGCGGGCGGACTTGACCCTCACGCAACGGGAGGACGGAGGGTCGTGGTCAGCACGGAGGGAGATCCCGGATGAACACCGGAGACGGGTACCCGGTCGGCGCGGTGGCGAAGATCGCCAAGGTGACCGTCCGCACCCTGCACCACTACGACGAGATCGGCCTGCTGTCCCCCCGGGGCCGCACGCCGGCCGGCTACCGCCGGTACGACGAGGCCGATCTCGGGCGGTTGCAGCGGATCCTGTTCTACCGCGAACTCGGGTTCTCCCTGGAACAGGTCGCGGCCGTTCTGGACGATGACTCGGTGAGTCCGAGCGAGCACCTGCGGCGCCAGCACCGGTTGCTGACCGACCGCATCGCGCATCTCCAGCAACTCGCCGCGGCCGTCGAACACGCCATGGAGGCAGAGAAGATGGGCATTCAGCTGACCCCGGAGGAGAAGTTCGAGCTCTTCGGCGAGCACTACCGCGAGGAGTGGGAGACCGAGGCCGAGCAGCGCTGGGGCGACACCGCCGCCTGGGCGGAGTCCCAGCGCCGCACCGGGGGCTACGACAAGGCCGACTGGGAGCGGATCAAGGCCGAGACGGACGGGCTCAACGCCCGCCTGGCCGAGGCCTTCACCGCCGGCGAGCCCGCCGACGGCGGCCCGGCCACGGACCTCGCCGAGGAGCACCGGCAGCACATCTGCCGGAACTTCTACGACTGCACCTTCGAGATCCACCGCGGCATCGCCGGGATGTACCTCGCCGACCCGCGCTTCACGAAGGTCTACGAGGACCTCGCCCCGGGCCTCGCCCAGTGGCTGCACGACGCCATGCTCGCCAACGCGGACCGCCGCGCCGGCGGGCAGGCGTAGCGACGGCCGTCCCGTCCCGTCCCGCCCCCGTCCGGGCCGCCCCCGTCCGGCCCGCCCCCGTCCGGGCCGGACGGGAGGAGGCCGATGAATGGGATCGTTCCGGCCAGTGCGAAATTTTCTTCGAACACGCCACAACCCCGGCCGGACTCGGGCGTCTGAAAGGGTGAGGGCCGATCCGGCGCGGGTCCGACCGAGCCGGTGCCGGGCCTCGCCGCACAGGCCGAGTCCGACTACCACGGGGAACCCACCATGCGCCCGTCCACTGTCCGGAGTCTCGTCGGGACCGTTCCGCTGGCGGCCGTCGTCGCCGGTGCGGCCGGCTACGCGCTGCTTCCCGCCGAGGAGGGCGCGGAGTTCCGCCGGGTCCGGGCGGCCGGGGCGGCGTCCACCGGCGCGGCACCCGACGGGGCGGCGTGGATGCGGTCGGCGCTGACCGCTCCGGTGGCCGAGGCGGGCGCACCGCAGTTCGCACCGGTCGCCATGGCCGTCCAGGCCGCGGCACCGGTGCCGACGGCGGGCCCCGGCCCCGTGCCCGGCAACTCCCCGACCTGGCCCGAGGAGATGCCCGGCGCGGTCACCGAGGCCGTCGACGTCTCGCTGCGTCCGCTCGCCGGCGCCTGGGAGATCCAGGCCGGCGGCAGCTACCTCGACTTCGAGGTCACCTGGACCAACACCACCCGGCAGCGCTACGACGAGGTCGTCCCGGTGGTGCGGGTGCTCCCGTACGACTACCCGGCCGGCCTGGCCGGCCCCGGCAGGACGTCCAAGGGGATGCTGGACCGCAAGGACCTCGACGAATGGCGCGAGGTGAAGCTGAACCAGCAGGGCGTGGGCAGCGGCCCCCAGCCGGGCGCGTTCGCGCTCGACCCCGGGGAGAGCCGGACGGTCCGCTACCGGCTGACCCTGTCCGTCGGCAGCCCGTCGGGCCGGCTGCCGGTCCAGGCCGAGGGATGGATCGGCCGCAGCGCCAAGGCGGTCCGGGCCGGCGGTGCGCAGGCCCGGGTGAACGTGAAGGTGGACCAGCCGGTCCAGCTCTCGACGACCAGGCCCACCGACGGGTCCAGGGGCCGGCAGCCCTCCGAGGTGCAGGTGGAGCTGGCCAACCTGGACGGCTACGCCCAGCACACCGTCACCCCCGCCCTGGCGGTGTCCGACCTGGGCTCCGTGAACGGCACCCACGACCTGACGCCCGCGGACCTGACCGCCGAGGTGCTGGCGGGCGGCGAGTGGCGCCGCCTCGAAGGGGCTCTCGACGCGCAGGGCCGGGTCCGGCTGGACACCACCGGGCTCACCCGGGTGCTCGGGCCGGGCGAGAACGTGCTCTACCGGTTCCGGCTCAACGTGCCGGCGGGGTGGATGCCCGACCGGAGCATCTGGATGGCCGCGGGCGCCGGCGTCGACGGCCAGGCCCTGCCCGAGCGGTCGGCGGCCGTTCCGCTGCTCGCCCGGTAGCGGGGCGAACCGATCGAACCAGGCCGGCCCGTCCACTCCGGCCGGTCCGGCCACCCGAAGACGATGTCCTGACGCACCGGCGTGGAACCGGAACGCCGTCGGGGGGAGAGCGAAGACGGATGTCCATGGCCATCGAGCCGGCCGCCCGGGGCGACCGGGGGTGGGCAGCGGCCCTGCGCGGCCTGGTGACGCTGCTGTTCGGCGCCCGGGAGGCGCCGCAGGGCGGGGGCGAGGTGCTGGACATCCCGGTCGCCGCGCAGTCGGCCGGGCGGCGCCGCGCCGGGTTCCGGCTGCTGCCCGGCGGCGGCCGGACGCAGGAGGGGCGCCCGACGCTGACCGACCTCTACCTCACCCACCGGCTCAGCCTGGTCCGCCTCGCGGTGCTGCTGGTCGACCACCAGGACCAGGCGGAGGACGTCGTGCAGGAGGCCTTCGCCAAGCTCTACCAGCGGCACGGCGAGCAACTGGACGACCTGGACAACGCGCTGGCCTATCTGCGCACCGCCGTGGTCAACGGCGCCCGGTCGGTGCTGCGCCGCCGCCGCACGGCCCGGGAGTACGTGCCGCCCCACGAGGCGGACGCGCCGTCGGCGGAGGACCACGCCGTCCTCCACGACGAGCACCGCCGGGTGCTGGTGGCCCTCCAGGAGCTGACCCCGCGCCAGCGCGAGGTGCTGGTGCTGCGCTACTGGTCCGACCTGTCGGAGTCGGAGATCGCGGAGATCCTCGCCGTGTCCCGCGGCACCGTGAAGTCCACCGCCAGCCGGGCCCTGGACGCCCTGGAGAAGAAGCTGGAGGACGCCCGATGAACGACGAGCGGCGCCCCGCGGCCGACGGGGAGCACGGCGGCGGTCCGGGCCCGAGCGGCGAGTCCCCGGTGGAGCGCCTGCTCCGCGAGGCCATGGCGGCCCGCGTCGCCCGGATCACCACCCAGGACCTGCGTCCCGCCGATCCGCCGTCCGGCCCCCGGACGCGGCGCCGGCCCGCCTACCTGGTGGGCCTGCCGCTGATGGGGCTGGCGGCGGCGACGGTCATCGGCCTGCTCTCCGTCCCCGGGGACACCCTGGCCGACAAGGGCGACGACACGCCGGCGGCCACGATGAGCTCCAGCGCCGATCCGAGCCCGGGCCCGGATCCGCTGGCCCCGGCCGAACAGTCCGCCGACCCGCTCGGCCGCCCGGCCGGGGCGCCGGCCCCGGGCGTGCCGCAGGACCCGGGCAGCGCCTTCGAACCGGACGCCGCCGGTGCGCCCGGTACCACCGGCTCCCCCGGCGGCGCCGGGGCGGGGAGGGGCCGGCCGGTGACCGGCGCGGCCTCCCCGC